>JAEORY010000566.1 GCA_016840645.1 Candidatus Borrarchaeota archaeon
ATTTCTATTTGTGCAGTATTCCAGGCATCATCATGAGTTCGGGCATTTTCAAATTCATCCAAAGAGTAAATATAATCTCTTGGGTCACTTCGATGTTCATTAAGAGTTTTTGCGGCCCAGTTGGGAAAGCCATCGAAAGTAGCATAATTTATATTATAGAAACAGAAATTATCTGAAAGTTCGCGTCTCACAACAAGTTCCTCTAAAAACGAGTCTTTCGATTCTTTATCTGTACCACTTTTTTGGACTTCAAGAGCTATTCTTTGTGCAGATATCTGACCGAAATGGAGGTATGGTGAAAGATTAGACTGTCCATTTTTTGTAGGATCATTTCTTATCTGATTATACATCGCTAATTTGTTCTCTAAAAAATCATAAATGACTTGTAGCGCTGATTTTTCACCAGGATTAATCCAGTCGATCTCTGAAACAGTTCGATCCACTTTTGGTATTTTGAAAATTTCTTTCCAATCATTCTTAATGATTTCTGCTTTCCAGGAAATAGGATGTTTTTGCAGTTTCGGCATTTCTTCTAACCATTCAGTTAATGCAAGATGAATTTTTGGTCGGAAAGTGTAAGCCGCATATTCCTGTTTTGGCGATGCAATCCAGCAAGGTACAATATTATGAGCGTCAACTTCGAAAAAAGGGATATCAATATGACCTTTAACACTTCTGTTCCACGTTTTTTTAATGCGCAGGGGACTAAAATCTGTGATCAGTGTGCCGATTTCATATTCTGACACAAAATTAGGAATTTCTTCTTCTGGAGACCCTGTAAGCATGTAAAAGGGGATATTTTTTTCTTTCAAGTTTTTCTCTACTTCTTGCAGACCTTTAAGCATGAAATCATACTGCCTAATAGTCGTTCCTAGAAATTGAGGCACTAAGCAAAAAACAACTGCCAAGGGGTGTTTTAATGCTAACTCTTGAGAGAATAATAGCGCCCAGTTATCATTTACACGTTGGTCTCGGCACATCCAATAAACAACTGGACCTGTCTTCTTTATACCCTTTCGTAAAATGTGAATTCTTTCTTGGTTCATGCTATGACTCCAGATTTCCTCAGAAATTTATTATCAGTTAAAAGGTGGCGGTTTAAATTATCTTTTTACAAAATCGTTCTGATTGCAATATCATAAGAAGTATTTGCAAGTTTTTCTAAAAAATCCCGCTGATTGTTTTTGAATGTCACATTCTCGATGGAGCAACAATTCCCATCAGTTTCAAGGCATTTCTTAACACGATTCGCACACTATTAACAATTAATAAACGTAAATTCCTTAATTCATCGGTTTCAGCTGCTAATACCGGTATAGAAGCATAAAATGAGTTAAATATCGCTGCTAGGTTGTTTGCGTACTCACATACAATGTCTGGACGTAATTCCTCAGCCACTTTCGATATAATTTCTGGAAATAGTGAAAGTTTTTGGACAAGAAGTTTTTCTAATTCTTCATCTACCAAATTGTAGTTGGCTGTTTTAGGAGTTTTTTTTGCTTTTTTAAGAATATTACATGCTCTTGCATGTGCATATTGAATGAAAGGCCCGCTATTCTGCTCAAAATCGAGTACTTTATTCCATGTGAATGTCACAATTTTGGTCGGCACAGCGTTTAAGATGGAATACTTTACAGCACCAATCCCAACTACTTCAGCAATACTTCTTTTCTCATCTTCGGATAAATGCGGTGAACGGGTGTTAACTTCCTCTAGAGCTCTCGTTGTCGCCTCATCTATTAGATCATCAAAACCAATATAACGTCCCCTTCGACTTGACATTTTGAATTCTGGAAGTTTAACAAGTTCATAGGCATAATGAATCTGTCTGCTACCATCTTCACCTAATACATACAAAGCTATTCTTATCTGAAGTTGCGGAAGTGTCTGTTCCTTCCCTATAACATTTATTACGCGATCTGATTGATCAAGTTTCCATTTACTGTATGCTATATCCCGTGTTGTATAAAGAGTCGTGCCATCAGATCTCATTAAAGTCAGAGGAGGAATTTCATGAGTTTCTTTAACCCCCAAACTCTCTTTAATATTAAATTCAGTTGCAGCTTTCTCACAATCGAAGACTAATGCACCATCGAGTTCTGTAACAAAAGGTGTCATTTTTAGTTCGTTTAAAATCTTTGTAACACTTCCATCCCAGATGAACGAACTTTCCCAATCATAGCTTTCGAAAGCTATATCAATTATTTTGAAGGTCTCCTTAAATCCTCCAAGAACTAAATCAACAAGACTTCTGAAAAGTTGAACAGTTTTTTCATCTTGATTTTCATAAAGAGATATGAGGGTCGATATTTCCGCATCTAAGTCGATATTTTCTGAGTTATTACTAATCTGGTCGAAAATACTAGGCTGTGCTTTTTTTAATTCTTCTGCGATTGATTCCCATTCAGCTAAGTCATTTTGTTCCTTTTTTGCCTTCTGAATTTCAGTAAGTGCATTTGTTATTGTGTAAATTGTTCCTACAAATTGGTCTGACTTCATGTCTGAAGGCTGAGTGTCTCTATCTACCATCCGTAGACCTTGTACACATATCGCAACCTGTCGACCAACATCATCGATATATATGTGAGAACGAACATCATGAGATTGTGTTTGCAAAACTTTGACTAGTGAACTGCCTAGAATTGCATTTCGTGCATGACCGATATGCAAAGGAGAATTTGGGTTTGGACTCAAGTATTCTACTATAATTTTTTCCTTTTTCTTCGCTTCACTTTTTCCATAACTTGTATCCAGGGTTCTTATTGAGTTTATAACGAGATTTGCAAAGGAATCATAATTTGCAAAGAAATTTAGATAGCCTGCTCCACCTATTACTACGTCTTTTATGAAGCGTGAATTTGAAAGGTTGATATTTTCAATGAGAATTTCTGCAAGATCTTTGGGTTTTTTGTTTATTTTCTTTGCGATATGAAAAACAGGAATTGCCAACTCTCCAAACTCTAATTTAGCCGGAGTTTCATGATTGAGTGTTACTGATAGTTCTGGAAAGACAGCTTGAAGGGTTTTCTGTGTAAGTATAATGCATTCCTCTGCGAATTGCCTGTAGGGGGACATGAGCATTACCTCTTAATATGACCTTTTCAATGTTTCTTGAAAAATGATAGTATAGAGAATAAAAATATTCATTAAAAAGAAGAAAGTGGTGGGTCCGGCGGGCTTTTCGAAATGAGCGATTTGCTCAAGACATTCGAACCCGCGATCTTCGGCTGCCGGTAATAGCAAGAAACAGGCAGTCTCCGGCTATCTTAGGCCC
>JAEORY010000567.1 GCA_016840645.1 Candidatus Borrarchaeota archaeon
TCCCTTTTTGCCTTAACTAGCTGAATCGATGTAGCAACTTGCTTCTCCAGACTGTGTCCATTCCAGGTTGCTGTGAGGATTAAGTTACCGAATTTATCTAGCTTTTCTGAGAAGTTCGGCTCTGGTTTCTTAACATGCTGTTTTTTATCTCGAAATCTCATCTTAACTCCTTTGGTGTTATCGTTGCCACCTATTATACTTAACGGCAGATTGCTAAAAAACTTTAGAACTATTTTTAGTGAATTTTTAATTACTGATTTTATTGGTATTTTTAAGCACAAAAATCAGACAGTTTTTTAGGTGTGACTATTTTTAGGGATTTGGAGACTTTTTAGCTTTTATGCTATACTTAAAATAGATACATGCGACTTACTCTATTTATACAAAGGAGGAGTCTATGCTATTAAAACCTTACGCCACGTTCATTTTGGCTCTGATCTCAATTGTAGGCTCTTTAGTTTTAGCATTCACAAGAAACACAGACGTATCCACTCTCCTTCCTACTCTGCTTGGTATTTATATTGGCGCTAAAGCAGGTGTCACAGCTAACGGTCATTGGGCCGCATCAAAAGATAAGGATGCAAATACCACTTCGGTTATTGAAAAAACAGATAATATTTAACCGGAGGGTTTATGCTAATTTCTTGGATAGCCATTGCGCTATTAGCTGCGAGCTATTGGTTCCAGATATGGAAAATCCATGTACATAAGGAGGTCCGAGATCTTTCTTTACCGTATCATATTTTATTAGCTCTTGGGTTTGGTATACTTACCTGGCAAGCATACATCGATGGCTCAGTTGTATTTATAGTAAAACAGATCGCGACTACTATTCCTGTTCTTATTCTTATAGGACAAATTTTGTATCATAGGAAAGATGATTGGAAGGATTAAAATTCCCAAAACTCATATACGAGTTTTGGGATTAACTGAGTAATACGTTTAAATTCCTATATTAAGGATATTTATTAGGATAGCAAAGATTCAAATAGATACAATTTATTTTATTTGAGTCAATCATGCCAGAATCCTACATCCACAAAGACTTCAAATCAGATCTCTATTGGGATATTATCCAAGCGGATACTTATGCTGAAGTGGAGAAAGGTATGGGACGGACACGCACGGATGTTTTGACAGAGATTGGAGATCACTTAGTCGCTATTGAAATCCAGCACACACGAATTCCAATTAAATCGATTCTAAGACGTATGAGAGAGCATACAGCTCTTGGAGCACATACATTATGGCTGATTACTCCAGAAGCTTTGGAATATGGTAACGATCGATGTAGAAATGTTAATTGGGTTAACTTCATTCAGATCATTCAGAATGGGGTGATCTTTCTTCCGGGGAAGAACCAAACTGCCGTACCAGCCAGAGTGGACAATACTTTGAAGTTTCACAAAGACGAGCTTGTAGCTGGGAGGAAATTTTTAGATCAACAAGAGCCGATCGAATTAGAAAATCTGCGGTTTGAAAAGAACGATCAATTCGGTTTGAATATTACTACTTACGGTGAGTGGTGGGTAAAAAGTACCTTAGATCTTTTATATTAAATCGCACTTTTCGATAAACAGATCGTCACCATCTGTACCGCATCCCAATATTCTACAGTATTGATAATGATCTTCACACTTATTCAATGCTTGTTCGCAAGCACTTTGTATCTTACTTGATCTTACTACATAGTCATCTCCATTAGGTATAACAGGCTCCACTCGGCACCAAACCAACAAAACAAGAACATTTTTAAGCATAATACAACTCCAAATTAAATTTTGGAATTGTATACAGTATAGTTATAAGAAACACAATCTAAACTTAAAATAGGACAAAAGATAAAGGATCTACATTACGGCCTTCCACAAGTATCTCATAATGAAGGTGGGCTCCTGTGGATGTTCCTGACATTCCAACTGAAGCTATTTGATTTCCTTTTTTTACTTCTTCTCCTTCTTCCACAAAGATCTCATCCAAATGTCCGTACTTAGTTGTTACATTTCCTTCGTGAGATATAATGACATAGTTACCCAATCGTTCTTTACTTCCTACGCGAAGAACAGTACCGTCCGCAGGAGCGAATATAGGATCTCCGAGAGGTGCCACGATATCGATTCCGACATGAAATCCTTTTTTATTTGTAATGGGGGAAATACGCCAGCCATAGTCAGATGATATGGTGCCTTGAACGGGGAGAATCGTAGGCATGGAGTCTAAAATCGATGGCCTATGCTCCGCCATTGAGGTAAGCAAGATTATACTAAAGATTTTCCACATACTTTAAGTATACCATATAAAGGAAGCAAATGGCGTATAGATCGGAAACAGATAAAGCGAGAGCGTCTCTCACCAAATACTGTATAGGTTATGGAGTGGATCTTGGTTTTGGTGGAGATAAAATTATTCCTAGTGCTATCGGAGTTGATTTACCAAAACCATACGCGAAGACAGGATATGATCCTGTACAATTGGGCGGGGATGCTGCTAACCTCTATTGGTTTAAAGATGAAGTGTTGGATTATGTTTTTTCATCTCATCTTTTAGAGGATTTTGAAGATACAACTTCTGTATTAACTGAGTGGTCACGAGTACTTAAAGTAGGTGGTTATTTAATTTTATATCTACCTGACGAGCAAGTCTATCGGGCCGATTGTGCTGCTAAGGGTTTGATTGGAAATACTGCGCATAAAAATGAAAATTTTAATTTAGATTGGGTGCTTCAGTGTGCTGATGCCGTAGGAAATCTCGAACTTGTACACAACACAGGTATCGTAATCGATTATTCATTCGAAGTTGTCTTTAGAAAGAGATCAATATGAATTTTAAGAATAAAATAAATACAAAGTATTCTATAATATCATCGGGTGTTTTCAAACCTGAAACACTTAAGTGGATGGATAATTTTTTCGATGATACCAATATACACCGCTATTACGAGGCGAAACGAAAGGCATCACCTCAAGTTATCGAAGAATTAAAACCATTTCGTCCTAGAAGTTCTGTAACTGTTTATCGAGGATTGTATTGGCCGTCGGAAAAAGATTATGAATTGGCACCGAATAAAATGACATCAACTGTCCCAGCGGCTGGGGATGTTATCACTTACAAGGACAACTATTTTAGTTCTTGGGCTACTAGCTATGAGGCAGCACATGGTTATGCGAAATCAGCAGATCCAGACGGGTTGCATATTGTTATGAGAATGGAAGTTAGTCCTAAGTCTGTTCTTCTCGACACAGATCAGATTTCTCAGGAGGTTTTAGATCTG
>JAEORY010000568.1 GCA_016840645.1 Candidatus Borrarchaeota archaeon
CATCAAGAAAAATGCTTGGATTGGTGCCGGAGCAATTATTTTGCCAGGTGTCACTATTGGCGAAAATTCAATCGTAGCTGCGGGCGCGGTTGTTTCGACAAGCGTTCCTGACAATACAATTGTAGGCGGTATCCCAGCCAAAGTGATTAAAGAAATTTAATGAGTAAAATTATTCTCTCAACACTGTATCAAATGAAACCTTCTCATTTATTTTATTTGACCTTTTTTTCAGTACTTATATTAGGTTCATCGTTTAGCGACAACAAAATGACAAAAGTAAAAATCAAAATATCTGTTAATGCTCAGACTTTTACAGCTACACTTTTGGACAACAACTCAGCAAAAGCTTTTAAGGAGATACTTCCATTGACAATTAAAATGACTGAACTGAATGGAAACGAAAAATATTGTGATTTAAAAAAGAGTCTCCCGACAAACCCGACAAATCCTAAAACCATAACAAATGGGGACTTAATGTTATATGGGTCTGAAACCTTAGTATTATTCTACAAGACATTTTCGACATCATATAGCTATACAAAATTAGGACAGGTAGACAATACCTCTGGCTTGGCAGCTGCATTAGGTTCGGGAGACGTAACAATTACTTTTGAATTGGAAAAAGGACTTTGAAATAAGAGAAGGGCACAGGCGCTAACATAGTGTCATACGCCATACTGCCTGTCACGCCTTTTGCAGAAAAAAGGCAAAAGATCGTGCCAGTTGTACAGCGCATACACCAACCGTTATCTTCAATAAAGTTTAAAAAGAGTTGAGTATGACACAAGAATTCAAAACAATAGAAACGGCCGAATTCAATCCAAAAATCAAAGCATATCTGCTTATCAGTATTGCTCTGATACTTACAGTTACAGTAATTGGTATACCGTTTATTATAGTCTGGTTTCTTGGATTGGGACAATACTATTGTAAACGATATTATGAAAATCTGGTTTGCACACTAACCGAGAGACATCTAAACTTCAAAAAGGGCGTTATGTTCAAAGTGGAAAAAACAATTCCTCTTGAAAATATCCAAGACTTGACCTTTCTTGAAAACCCTCTTCTAAAGGTTTTTAATTTGAGGATTCTGAAGATAGAAACGGCGGGGCAAAGTAATCCCCAGGGTAGCGACATGAAGTTGATTGGGATATTAGATACTCTTGAGTTCAAAAATAAGGTATTGGAACAACGAGAGTTTTTAAATACTGAGGCTTTAAGCTCATCAAAAACAGATGAATCAAGTCAGGATCAAGTGCTTAATGAACTGAAGGAGATAAGAAATCTTTTAAGAGAAATTAGAGATAAGTAGTATTGACAATGATACAGATCATACACCAATCCTTTGTCACCCCTTTGCGGAAAAGCAAAAGTTGCAACTATGGGTAATACAGAATGTGGATCTACCCAAATGCAAAAGCTTTTAGTTTCAGTGTGCAGAGGATCGAATGTGAAGGTTTATTCGTGGACAAGAGCATGGTGTATGGGTGTAGAACAAATCACTAACGCCGACCGATGACGCGTGTCACACCCTTTGCAGAAATGGCAAAGGTCGCGCCACGCTACGACGGCTTAGTTCCACCGTTCTACTACTGAAAATGTATAAAGCATGAGACAAGCAATAGGTATATTATTAATAGGTTGCAGTACAATATGGTCCTGCTCTCAGCCTAAGACAATAGACCTGTCTTTTGAGCATGTGGAAACTGGATTGGATGCTGATGAACAAACACTTCAAAGCATTCAAAAGGTTGGGAAGATGTACATTGTTACATATCATGGAAATTATAAGGAGCGTCTGGAGTGGCTTAATGATTATCACGTAACAGAATCTTCAAAGCTGGATAACAAAAGCAACTGCAGTCTATTTGCAGCATATACCGAGACAAAGAATCTTTTTCTAGGAAGAAATTTTGATCGTCTTAGCGAGACACCTGTACTTGGGAAATTCTCCGCCCCTGGGAAGTACAGTTCTTTTGCTTTCAGCCCTGGGAGCGAAGTTTATATTGAATCGATCGTTGGGAATGCAAAACCAACGGAAGAGCAAAAAGATCAGTTCCTATACTGTCTCCCTTTTTACGCCACAGATGGAATAAATGAAAAAGGCCTATCTATCGCCATCGCTGGGGCTCCATCTCGCCGTATAATTCACTCTGAGCAGCGAGAACCTATGTTTGTATTGTTGTTCATCCGACATGTCCTCGATAACTGTAAAGACGTAAATGAGGTAGCACAGTTTGCAGAATCAGTGAGTTTATATGATTCTGACCTGGGTACAATCTCTCATCATTTCATTGTAGTAGATGCTAGTGGCCAATGGCTTATAATAGATTACCCGGATGGAAATCTGAGGCTCAAACGAGGACAGGGAGAG
Source organism: Candidatus Borrarchaeota archaeon (assembly GCA_016840645.1). The sequence goes on from JAEORY010000568.1 coordinate 2,375, forward strand.
TCACAAGCACGTACAAATCATTTTCTTGAAGGAGGCCCTGCAATAGATAACACCTCATTTTGGAGATATGATAAACTGAATAAGGCCCTTAGCTCGTCAGATTCAATGGTTTCGGACAGAGAAGCTATGGACTTGCTTAGGCATGTACGGCATGACACACAATGGTCTGTAGTATATAACCCAAAGATCAGCCAGGGGCTTGTTGCAATTCAGGAGAACTACAAGACACAATATCGATTTGGATTTTAAAACACAAACCAAGGACCGTAGTAGAACAAATCACGAAAGCCGACCGTCACGCGCGTCACGCCCTTCGCAGAAAAGGCAAATCCCGCGCCACGCTACGGCGGCTTAGTTCCACCGTTCCATGTACTAGTTTAAGCTGTAGAAAATAGAGTAAATCAATTAACCGATATATTGAAAAGAGTCTTAACATATGAGTAGAATAGCATATTTAATTGATCAGATTGTTGAAACCAGAAGCTTTGCTAATCGCTTGATTTCAGAAATGCCACATGATTTATGGTTTAGGAAACCTCCTAATACCGATTCAAATTTTGCTTGGCAAATCGGGCATATGATGATGGCTCAGAACTTTCACGGAATTACTGTAATTACTGGCAGGAACGAAAACGTTATCAATTTAATTCCAGTAGCAAAGTATGTAAGTTATTTTAATGGAATGGGGGCTTTACATCGATCAATTGAGGAAGGTGTAATTCCACCAACAGCACTCAAACAACAGTTTGATGCGATTCATAAAGTTTGCCTTGAAACACTGCATTCGCTAGAAGATGAGGATCTGAGAGAGGATTTAGAACCTATTCCCATTAAGCATCCTATTGCAGAAACAAAATATGAAGCTATTTCGTGGTGTTTCAAACATGA
>JAEORY010000569.1 GCA_016840645.1 Candidatus Borrarchaeota archaeon
AGCTATGATGTACGAAAAATTGGATAATTCAACAGTACGTTGTACTCTTTGTAATCATTACTGTATGATTAAAGATGCTAAACGAGGAATATGCACGGTTAGAGAAAATAACCAAGGGATACTTTATACTTTGGTATATGGGCAACTTGTTTCTCGTGCTGTGGATCCGATTGAAAAGAAGCCATTATTCCATTTTTATCCCGGCTCCACTGCTTATTCGATCGCTACTCCAGGATGTAATTTTAGATGCAAACACTGTCAAAATTATGATATTTCTCAAATGCCAAAAGATAAGAAGCGTATCACAGGGATGGATATTCCTCCAGAGAAAGTTGTTGCTGATGCAAAACGAAATAAATGTAAAAGTATTGCATATACCTACACTGAACCGACAATATTTTTTGAATACGCCTATGACATTGCAAAGTTAGCTACGAAAGAAGGAATCAAAAATATCTTCGTAACAAACGGATATATTTCAAAAGAAGCGTTGCATGAGATTGCTCCATATTTAGACGCCGCAAATATTGATCTAAAAGCGATGACCGACCTTTTTTATAAAGAAATTTGTGGGGCAAAACTACAGCCCGTATTGGACTCAATTAGACTTCATAAAGAGCTTGGCATATGGGTTGAAATAACTACCTTAATAATTCCAGATTTGAATGACTCAGATGATGAATTAAGACAAATTGCAGTATTTATTCGTGATGAAGTCGGGGAAGAAACACCTTGGCACGTCTCGGCTTTTCGTCCAACATATAAACTCACTGACAAACCGCCAACTCCAGTAAGTACATTAGAAAGGGCACAAAAGATTGGACAAGAGGCAGGTTTAAAATATGTGTACATGGGAAATGTTGGACGGGGGGAGAATACGTACTGTTATAATTGTGGCGAACTACTCATTCAAAGACGGGGGTTTTACTATACAAAAAATGAGATTAAAAACAATCTATGTTATAAATGTAATTCAAAAATTGATGGGATTGGATTATAACCAATTTAGTCAATTTATTGACTCTTTAAGCCATTTTTGTGAACTACCCCGCCTTTAGAAAGGGTTTCCCGCCAAATAAGTTGAATTCAACTACCCCTCCCTGTCGGAAGGGGTCTTCTCGCTGATATCAGATAAAAATGATGTAAGAAAATTAGCCACCTGGGTAGATTTTAAAGACTTTTACGTCCACACCTTCTTCTATATCTTCATTTATCATGTCATTATCTCTAAGAACGGTCTTATTCTTTAGATCCATCAGGTAGTTTCTTGAGGTATAACCATATTTTTCTTTCCATTCCTTGACAGTTATCTTTGCCATAGTAGAACACCGTTCCTTTAGAAAATTAAAGAAAAAAGGGAAGGCTTTACGCCTTGTTTACTAATAATTGTCGATATCGGCTACTGCAAAATCTAATCCAAATCGTTTCAGAGTTTCTGGAGTTGGTATACCTTTCGCATTCCATCCACGTTCACTATAGTACTCTGTCCTCATTTTTTCAAACACTGGTCTGAGGTCTGCTCCTGCTGCACCACCTTCACCAAGAGGTTCGAACATTCTTGGTGGAAGAACGTCATTTTTCTCTGGAATAAGACCTTGTTTAAGATTAAACATCCTCATCAACTGATTTAGTCTACCGCCAAGATCAACTAACGCCTCTGTGGTGTTATAGTCGTCCCAACCAGTTACAGCTTTAAGGAGATCGACCTTAGTTTGAGTTGTATATCCTGAGAAATCATAGAAGAGACACACTATTAGAGCGTCATCGAACATGGAGAAGTCCATCCACGCTAACGCGGCAAGACCTTTTTGCTTGTCTGAGAAACGGTCAAGTGGAACATCTGTTAGCTCGTATTCTGGTAAGGGTACACCTAGTTCAGCAGCTTCAGAGAAACCAGTAACATGACAAGGGCCACGTGAACCGCATGCATATGTGACTGCCATTGAGAAGAATGCTCTTGGGTCATGTGCAGGGATTACAGCATTGTTGACTTGTACTGCGAGTTCTGGACAACCCAATTTTTCACCAGCTACTTTAACGCCCTCACCTAATAGCTTGCCCATTTCATTTTTCCGGAAAGTAATGAGATCTACGAGTTTAATCATGGCATCGCCATCACCAAACGGTAATTCAAAGCCCAAATCTTCTTTCTTGATAATACCGTTTTCATAGGCATCCATAGCAAAAGCACACACACCACCAAAATCAATAGTATCCATGCCATAAATATTGCAAAGATGACCTGCATAATTGATTGCTTTAAGATTATCGACGAGACAGTCGCTTCCCATCATGCCTAAGGTCTCATATTCAGGTCCGTAGCCGTCCATGTCATAAGGGCCGCCTTCGTCAATGATGACTCTTCTGTGGCAGCCTACTATACAATATGAACATGAATCAGGTTGTGGCTTAAGAACTTCATTGAACTCTCCTCCTGCAGAACCAATTTTACGAGCGCCTTCTTTCCAAGTTCCTACTTTGAAGTTACCCATCGGCAAGAGACTGTTTTCTTCTCTTGGGATTACGGCCATTGCCTGTCCATCAGATCTGTTCATTTTTGCAAAATCGTTTTCTTGAATTACTGGAAGTAGTTCTTTGTTCAGTTTCTTGAGTTCTTCTGGGTTTGCGATAGGCTGTCTCATAGTACCTCGAAAGACGAGTGCCTTGAGTTTCTTACTGCCCATAATAGCACCCATGCCCATACGCCCAGCGCAGCCATGACCTTTCTCGGTAATCACACCAGCATATCTTACAAGATTTTCGCCCGCTGGACCAATTGGCACAACACGAACTTTGTCACCGAGTTCCTGTTTTAGAACATCTTCGGTCTCACCAGCATCTTTACCCCAGAGATGACTTGCGTCTTTGATTTCGACCTCTCCATCGCTTACATAAATGTAGACAGGTTTATCAGAGGCGCCGCTTACCACAACTGCATCGAATCCTGCACGTTTAAGTTCTTCAGCAGAGTGCCCGCCTCCAGTAGACTGTCCCCAGATTCCAGTGAGGGGAGACTTTCCGCATATTGCGAAACGTCCTGAGCCTTGAATTGCTGTATATCCCTGATAGGGACCACATGCATATACCAATAAGTTTTCAGGACCTAATGGGTCGGCTCCTGCAGGAATCTCATCATAACAGATCTTAGCTGCAAAACCAACACCACCAAGCCATTTTCGGGCAAATGCCTCATCAAACTCTTGAACTGACACTTCCTTTGTAGTTAAATTTACTCGGAGTATCTTACCCCAATAACCACTAA
>JAEORY010000570.1 GCA_016840645.1 Candidatus Borrarchaeota archaeon
TATTAATGATGTCAAAGAATGATTTATCGCAGAGTTTGCCAATCTTTTCAATATCAACATTCGGTTTGTAAGCCGAACGGTGGAATTTAGCCGCCGTAGTATGGCGCGAACTTTGCCTTTCTGCAAAGAGCTTGACACGCGTGAGCGGTCGGCTTTAGTGCATTGTTATGCAGATATTCAATTTTAAGTGATCCTCTACTTTTGTGGAACAGGCCAGTTTTTCCATTGTTTAGGAATTTCTTCAATTGTTTGAGGTGGGTCCCATGCTTCTCCAATCTCACTTAGCCTTTCTAAAACATTCTCATCCATCAATCCCTGCCTGTTGGGTGCACAATTCAAAAGGAGATTGCAATAGATATCATTAAATGGCTTTAGACATTCATTTACTATGAATTCCACACTTTTTAATTCTTCGTTTGGGTGCTCGAGATCCCAAAACCATCGAGACTGAATGCATGGGCCTGACTGAGCCGGCAAACTATTTTCTCCGCTAATATTCTGACCTGCATTCTGCTCGAAATGAATTATATCAGATACGGCTGGATCTTGCTGATGTGTAATTACCAGACAATCGGGTTGAATGTTCTTGATATGCCAATAGATTTCACTATAGGAAATTTCCTCGAAGGTTGGACTTTTATGCCAGCTGTTACCCCAACCATCAAAAACTATCATGTCAATAGGACCATAGTTCGTAAGGAGTTCTTTCAACTGAGTCTTAATCAGGGCAACCTTATCAGGGGTGACGTTGCCCTTTTTAATTTTATGTTGCTTATCGCGAATGGAATAATAGAGTCCAACCTTTAGGTTACGGGAACGAAATGCCTCAACAAATTCTTTAACTACGTCACCCATATAAGAGCTGTTGGCGATATCATATTCTGTAACGGAACTATTCCATAGACTGAACCCATCGTGATGTTTGGTCGTTAAAACACCATAGGTCATTTTACTGCTTATTGCAGCTTCTGCCCATTGGTCACAATTAAGATTCGTGGGATTAAAAATTTTTAGATCCTGTCTCGGTGGAGCATGCTCTACATTGAGATATGTCTGAATACTGTAATGTATAAACATTCCAAATCTTAGATTAACGAAATCTTGCTGCAATTCGCTCAAAGTCCTCTTTTCACTGTATTGCCCAGATAATGGTTGTATTAGAATTATTAATAACAGCCAAAGAGAGTTTTTTATTCTGTACATATAATAATGATATTAATCTGTATAACGGTTGAAGTAAGTCGCCGTAGCGTGGCGCGAGCTTTGCTTTTTGCTGCGAAGGCCGTGACACGCGTTAGCGGTCGGCTTTAGTGATTTATTCCATGTCATGCACCTCGATTTCTTAAAACACTACCGATTTTCAACTCTGAGTAAATCAATAATTCCTATATCTACCCAATAAATATCCTTGTTACTTGTATAGAAAAGGAATTTCCCATCTGGTGTTACGAAAGGGCACAACTCATGTCCTTCTGTATTAATACCCTCTCCCATATTAATTGCCTTAGACCACATACCATTTTCTTTGAAGCTAATATATAAATCACCCTGGCCAAATCCAGAGTCCCTCGAAGAGCAGAATATAATAAAGCTTTCATCTGGTGAAATATATACATCGGCCTCGTATCCTGAAGTATTAATATGATCACTCAATTTTACCGGTCTTTGAAACTCACCTTCTTTGGATTCTGAATAATAGATATCATAGTTCCATTTTGATGTGTCTGTTGTCCCGGTGTTCGAAGAAAAGTACATTGTCCCTTTTTGAGTAAAAGAAATGTAGTATTCATTCTTGTCAGAATTTATCATATCTCCAGCATTAATTGGTTCGGACCAATTATCTCCTTCCCTAATCACATACCAAATGTCAATATCACTTGTAAATATTGAATCACTTTTAGGCAAATCAGAAATGAAGTACAACCTGTCATCATCTGGAGATAGAAAGGGGTCGTTGCAACTGAAGCCTTCACAAAAACTGACTCTTTGCGGTGCACTCCATTGCCCAGCGACCCAAACCGTGTATCTGATTTCAGATTTGTTGTTGATATTTACACCATAATAGAACTCGCTGCCATCGGAAGAGAATACTGATCCGAATTCATAGATATCCAATAGAGAAATAAAACCAGGTGCAAAAATCTTTGGCTTCAGGCCGGGTACTTCCTGTCCCAAATACCCACCACTAAAATCACTTCTTTTAGCCTGACCCTGTAACTCGCTACAATAAGTTATTACAGTAATTAGCATGAAGAAGTTTGCAATTCGTCTTTTCAATTTATTGATCTTTAGCAATCCAGGGGCTTAATCACTCCACCTATCAATATACGGTATTTGAATTGGATGATTATGTACATGGAACGGTGGAATTAAGCCACGCGTTAGCGGTCGGCTTTAGTGATTTGTTCTACGTCCCGTATTTCATTTTGCACATTATGTGCTATATCTTAATCTATTGGATATTTCTTTTTGCAAGCTCTTATGCAAAATGGTTAGCAAACGCGAGTTTGTTTTTGTACAATTTATTCTCCTGAAGCAAAAAATTTGGCTTCAACTTTATTAATAATATCAAATCCATAATCCCCATTTGTAAACATAACAATCCCGCGTTTAGATTCTGGCAGAAGTATAACTTTTGTAGCAACTCCTGCATCGCTGCCATCATGTATTATTGCATATTCACCATTATAGAAATTTAGGAGAATATACCATCCCAATCCAAAACCACCTTTTTCATCAGCTATCCCTTGAAGTGCGAGCATATCCTGGTGGACTTCTTCTGTTAATCCTGTGCCTTTCATTACATTGATCCCGAATAGACAATAGTCTTCGATGGTTGTAAGAACATCATCTGAAGCACAAGCGTCGTCTGTCCTTTTCCATAAATTATAGGGTTCACCCTCTTTATTGTGCTCTTCTGCATACCTCGGTTTATGCATTTTTTCATCCCATAATAACCTGCTATCCTTCATCTCATATGGTTTAAATATGAGAGAATCTACCAGTTCTTCAAAGGGTATGTGAAACTTTAGTTCCATGGCATGTCTGAGATATTCAAAACCTTCTCCGGAATATTTACATTTCGTTCCCGGTTCAAAATTGAAGGTTAATTTTTTCGATTCATTATTCCATCTCCAATTATCAAATCCGGTTTGGTGAGTTAATACATGTCGTGTAGTAAGTTCTTTATGCAAAGGATCATCTTTAACATCCGGGTCAACCCAGTAATGATAAAGAGGCTCGTCTAAATCCCAATCACCA
>JAEORY010000571.1 GCA_016840645.1 Candidatus Borrarchaeota archaeon
AATTCTGAAGGAAATGGATATAGTCATGCAATTCAAAATCCAAGCGAAGTAGCATGTGTGCATGGATAGTACAACATACCGCCACAAGTTTTAATCGTAATCATTTAACAAATCACTAAAGCCGACCGCTAACGCGTGTCACGCCCTTTGCATCAAAGGCAAATCCCGCGCCACGCTACGGCGGCTAAGGTCTACCGTTAAACATTTTTTAACAAAGGGTACATGATTGAAGTAGAAATTCGAGAATCCGAGGGACGTGGTCTTGGAGTCTTTGCGTTAAGTCCTATTCCCAGCGGCGAGCGAATTCGTATCGTAAATATCGAGCGTGAAGTGACAGAGGAACAACCTCTCGGGCCGAAAGATAATCCTGATCATGCGTTTCTATCCGATGGTAAGATACTTCTTGTGGGTGAACCTGATCGCTATCTGAACCACTCCTGTAATCCAAACGCTTATGTATTTTACTGTGGCAAGGATATTGACCTAATTGCACGGCGTGAAATTGGTGATGGGGAAGAGATAACAGTTGACTATCTCATAAACAATTCAGGGGGAGACAGATGGGAATGTAAATGTGGTTCAGCGCGCTGCCGAGGAAGAACAGCATCCAGCTTTTTTGAGCTTCCCTTCGCCATCCAATGTGAATACTATCCTCTATTAGCACCTTGGTTCGTGCAGGAGCACAAATCCAGATTAGTAAATGTAAAGCGTGCAATTGGAGCTGATTGACACAAACCGGATAAAAGAATGCTAAGTGCCTAGATCATATAATTTAAAAGAGAAATGTCTAACAAATCACGAAAGCCGACCGCTAACGCGTGTCACGCCATTTGCGAATTAGACAAAGTCCGCTCACGCTACGGCGGCTTACTTCCACCGTTAAGTAGCATTAACAGAACCAAGATAATTTAACATCTGAACATCGTTTAGAAAAGAGGAGATTATGAAGAATAAACCGACCTTTTTCGATTTTGCTGCCGATGTGGGTCTCACGAAACACCTAGGCGGACTCAAAGCCACAGAAGAGATAATTGGGTCATGCCATATAGGCAAAGGTCAGTATGTTTTGGACGTTGGCTGTGGCGTTGGAGTAACACCTTGCTTTATTGCCAGAAGATATGACTGTAAGGTGGTGGGAGTAGACCGAGTAAAAGGGATGGTCGAGAGGTGCAAGGAAAGAGCAAAGAGAGAGAGGTTGACGGATAGAGTTGAATTTAGGGTGGCTGATGCACAAGATCTCCCTTTCGAGGATAATCTTTTCGATGTAGTTATTACCGAGTCCGTAACCGCCTTTCCGGAAGACAAGAAGAAGGCGGTTAGTGAATATGTCCGGGTTACAAAACCAGGAGGGTATGTTGGTCTTAATGAGTCGACTTGGTTAAAGGTTCCACCTCCACCGGAATTGGTTGCATGGGTGTCCCAATCTGTGGGTACTACAGCAAAACCTTTGGCTTCTAAGGAATGGGTAGAATTGTTGGAAACTGCTGGATTAAGAGATATAATGGAGAGAACCCTAACAATAAATGTGAAAGAGGAGTCTAAAGGGATTTTGCGGCGATATGGCTTTATTGGGATGTTGGGTGTATTTTGGAGAATGATATTTCTCCGAATCAAAAGTCCAGCCTATAGAAAATTTGTAAAGGAAGTCCAAAAAGTTAGTATTGTGCCTAATAATCTTAATGAATACTTCGGATACGGTTTATACGTCGGGCGAAAATAAATAACGGAGTGAGATAGTGCTACTTAACAAATCACGAAAGCCGACCGCTAACGCGTGTCACGCCCTTTGCAGAAAAGGCAAATCTCGCGCCACGCTACGGCGGTTTAGTTCCACCGTTCTATGCATAAAGATGATTAATGTAAAATATAAGAGGCACCTTTATTGGAAATTCACTTCAATTCTAAACAATGAAAACACTATTTGTTAGTATAGCTATATTATCTATCAGTGGTCTCGAAGGATTTTCTCAAGAGAATTTGATTCACGAGGGTATTGAAGTTATTGAACTCGATAATTCAATTTTCACCAGTGATCCACATTGGAGGGGCGCTGATGGAGCAGGCAGTGTGGATCTGGGAGATAACAAAACCCTATGGTTATTCGGTGACACTTTCATTGATACTGAAGGTATCGGAAAGCGAAGCAATTCCACAATGGTTCGAAATAGTATCGCGATCCAAAATGGCTTAAATATTGAAAACGCCACAATAAATTTCTATACAAATGGGTCAAGAAAGGAACCGAAAGATTTCTTTGAAATACCAGGCGATACATGGTTTTGGCCTGGCCATGGTATGCTGGTGAAAGATAAACTGATCATTTTCTTATTTGAAGAAGAAGGGACAAGCGAAGGATTTGGATTTCAATCGGTGGGCTGGTACATGGTCATTGTTGATAATCCATCCGAAGACCCATCGAATTGGAATATCGAGTATTTGAAAGGACGGGAACCTTCAGGTATTCTTGCGGGCTCATCAGCAATCCTCAAGGACAATCAATATGTATATGCATTTGGTGTAAAGGAACCAGGAACTCATGAGGTTTACTTGATACGTTTCGAGATTGACCAACTTCTAAGTGGTAGTTTTTCATCAATGGACTGGTGGGTAAGAGACCAATGGGTTGAAAATCAGGGCAAGGTTCCTGAAGAGGCAGTTTTATTTAAAGGACATACAGAGTTCTCTGTTCATTACCAGAAGGATATTGAGAAGTATATGCAAGTTCAAACCTTTGGTTTCGGTCATGCAAGTATAGGTTATAGGCTTGCTAGTCAACTTCAGGGTCCATGGTCAGATCCGGTCATTTTCTATAAGCCAGAACTGGAGGATCAACAGGAATTCATGTATTCGGCAAACGCTCATCCCGAACTAGCGTCAGATGGAATTATCATCACCTACAACGTTAATAATTTTGATTTTGAAAAGCTGATTTATGATGAAAGCGTCTATTTTCCAAGATGTATTAAGCTAAAATTTTGAATCAAACAGTACATATAACAAATCACTAAAGCCTACCGCTTAACGTGTGGCACGTACCTTGCAAACCACTTGCTAAATATACCTAGTTGAATTCCAAAGCAAAGTGCGCGCCACGCTACTGCGGCTTTGTTCCACTGTTCTACGCACTCTTTCAAGTGAAGGAAAAAGCCGAGAGCTAAGTATATCTAAAAACGAAGCAAAACTATTTTTTTAGTAACACTCCAATTTTTTCGTAGTCTTTACTTTAAAATAAATTAACGAAGTATGAAAAAAGGAAATTGG
>JAEORY010000572.1 GCA_016840645.1 Candidatus Borrarchaeota archaeon
CAGTCATGACCTGATCGCTTCCAACCTTGATAACATCTGAGTCGCAATACCAGACGCCTGCCAAATCAAGTTCCTTGTACCCGGGTAATCCTGGATCAACCTGAGACCAGGGAACTTTTGTATCAACTTCAAGAGCAAGTTCTCTTCCAGACTCTGCTTCGTATATGCAGGTTTCTTCTATTGCTTGTTTTATCGCCTTGACATTCTTTCCTGCAATTTCTCCTTTGAACCGAGCCATTATTGCATCGGATAACTGATCTAGCGTGAAAAGATGAGAAATCTTTATCAATGCACCTAGAATGATGGTGTTTGTAATGTTTCTTCCCAGTATTTCCATCGCAATATTCGTTGCATCAATGGTTGCAACATTAATATCTTCCATCGCAAGGGTTAGTTGCACTGCTTTTTGATTCATTTCCGTATTTACAATCAACCACCCTCCATAAGGCAAGCCTGCCGTCACGTCTACTTCGTTCAGTAAGGAATCGTCCAGAACAGCAACAAAATGGGGTACATATACTTGCTCGTTTGATTGTATTAAGTCTTTATTTAAACTCAAACGCACGTAACTTTCGGTAGGGGATCCCATTCTCTCAGCTCCGAACCTGGGCTGGCAAATACCATAACCGTCAAACGCTTCAACGCATAAATTGCTTGCAGTCACGCCTCCTTGTCCACCACGAGCGTGGAACCGAAGATTTATGCAATGATCCTTGAGCATTTCTTTTACTTGTTTTGGATCTAACATTTTTTTTCAGAATCGTGTTTTTTTAGAATTAACTTATATTATTCATGTAAAAAATTTAAGTTTTACAGATATTCTATATAAATTTTATAAAAAAAAAGAAAAAAAATGAATAAATTATATTAGGAAACCTCATCATTCAGCTTTTTCGCAACATCTACGCTTAATAATAATCCATTTTTCAAACCTTCCTTACTAACTAAGTCCATCGTGTCTTTCTTCGTGTGCACGTACTTAGTCGAACCCATTGAAGCCAACCAACATGCGTCAAAACCCTTTTGAATTATAGGCATGAAGTCAGACCACGCTCCAGTAGGAAGATATATAGTTTTAGCATCGATATTTAACTCTTTTGAACTTTCTAATAATAATTCGTTTAGTTTATCAGAAGATGATTTCCTCGGAATCCCATATGCAGTAATCACCCTGATTATTCCCTTCCCTCCAATTCCATCGAAATTGATGAAATAAGTTGATTTAGGGTCAAACTTCTTTTCATGTTTCTGAATAAAGACTTTTGCGCCTCCCAAATTTAGTTCCTCGGAACTAGTCGATAGAAAGATGAAGTCTATATTGTCTAAAGGATTATTTTTAAAATATCTAGCCAATTCTATAACTGTACCTACGCTTGCGCCGTTATCAATAGCACCAGGAGATTTGTTTGCTGTTTTATTAAAGAAATTAAGCGTTCCAATCACCGCCAAAACAATACACACAATGAGGAGGATGTAATCTAATACCAGGATATCAATCGGCATGAAAAATTCAATAATGCTTAAGACAAGGTATAAAAAGAGCATTGCTAAATCACCGAAAGCTGCAATCATGATGATGATAATCCGTACAAATGATGGGAATGTTTGCGATTTTGTATCCCAATGAGCCATGTAAACAATTGTCGCTTTAGAATTCTTGCTTTTCAAATTCACATAAATGTTTTCCGTCTCAAAATTTTTACTTTCATCCTTCATTAATCCTATCTTGTTCGAGCTTACCATTCCTAAAGTTTTATATCCAGCGATAAAAAAACCTACTAATGTAATCCATGTAAGAATAGAGTAGGTTCTAAAATCAGTATTCAGAGTTGAATTAATCCTAGCACTGATGAATGGTAATAACCCAAATAAGATGAGAAAACCAGCTAAGGGAAGAAACACATATCGCGCGAAGATCCAATTTAAAAAAGAAGTCTTGAATCTTTCTCGTTGTATGTCGTCATATCCCGCTTTCTTAAATTCGTCAACGACTACTTCGATCGCTTTTTTTTCACCCTCTGAACCAATTAATCGAGGAAATGCAAGGCGTTCAGTTATATCGTATGCGTTGTTTTCATCTATTGACATGTTAATCATTAAATTTAGTTCTAAATATTAATTTTTCTTGAAATATAAATAGTTGTTGTAAATGCAGTACTAAATATATTATTTAGTAATTTGTTTTTTTTGTGCCAAGTTATCCTTGAGATCTTCTGCGAGTTCGCCTAATCTACTAGTTGTAGCGGTTATTTCTTCCATGGAAGCGGTTTGTTCTTCGGCTGCAGTGCTTATTTCTTCCATTGATAAAGAAATCTTCTTACTTACTGTTGCTGCGTGTTCGATTTTTTGAGAAATCCTATCAACGATATCTTTAGTTTTTTCAACTGAACTTGCTGATTCTTCGGCCAATTTTTGAACTTTCTCCGCAACTACCGAAAAACCCATTCCGTGTTCGCCTGCACGTCCTGCTTCAATGCTCGCATTAAGCGCAAGTAAATTAGTCTGTTTGGATATATTAGTGATTATCTGTGTTATGTTTTTTACATCTTCTGCCATCGCGTTGATTTCGACCAACGATTCTGCTTGTTCTTGCGTGCTCCTTGCTATTTCCATGGTTGTTGCAGAAATTTCCTCAGCTGAAGCGTTTACCTCACTGGCACTTGCTGCTAATTCAGTTGCCATATTAGCCGCATCAACACTGGCATTCATGGCATTCCCAATTACTGATCTTAAAGATACATTAGCGGTTTCTGAACTAGTTTGAGATCTATTTAACTGCAATTCTATACGTGCTACAAAACCAGTTGCTAATATCAATGAATTAAAGACGATTGTTATTAACGAGCTGATCTCAGGAGCACCTGAGACTTCTAATGCTTGAAGCATTGCTCCTACCACGCTTGCGGAAGCTCCACATAATGTTAATAATAAAAAACCGTGTGTAGGGGATTTCTTTTTCAAGACAATTCGGATGAGCATGCCAATACATATCACGCACAATATTAACATGAAAACCTCCAATATGACAATGGGAAGAGTAGCAGCTGCTACTGCACCTATTTTATCGCGGAGCTGAAGTCCTTGTCCACGTTTTTTAATAAAAAGTTTAAAATATTCTCTAAAGACAGCAATGACAATTAGTATCGCAGATAATAAGTATAATATGCTTGATACTAACTCTATAATTGCATCAAAGCGACTGAATGGACTAAATGCAAGTCCTATCGTGAGTGTAAAATATGCGTAAAACCACGGC
>JAEORY010000573.1 GCA_016840645.1 Candidatus Borrarchaeota archaeon
GTTTCTTCTTAAAAAATATAATTCCAAAGAGAAGGTTTTGAAATTTTTGAAAGAAAAAAAGATACATCCAACTGATGAAAATTGGGGAGAAAAGTGTCCGTTCTATCCAGCCATAAGACAAGTTCCTGTTATAGAGTATTGTAGACGATGGACTGAATATTTTGGATCCACTAGCCGAATTTTACATACAGTGAGACATCCCATTGATGTTGCTCTTTCAGTTAAAGCAAAGGCTGAAAGGAAAGGAAAAAAAGTTAAAGGTGGTTTTGAAAAACCATTTGAAATGTATAAAGACCGAATGAGATTTTATGTACCCAAGATAAAGAATATGAAAAATGCTCTTTCATATAAATATGAAGATCTTTTGATGGATCCGGATACTGTACTACCTCTCATCTTTGAATATTGTGGCATCGACTCTAAGATTGATTGGAGAGCAGCAATGTCTAAAATACAACAGGAGAGATATAGAACTATAAAACCATCTAGAGCCTTTGCGTATAAAAAAGGACCAGCTATCAAAATTAAAACAGATATGAAAAGTACTCTTAATGTAATAAATGATACGATTGGAGGCGCGGAATATACAATATGAAGGAAAAAATAGATCGAAGAATTGTAAAATTAAGCAAGAAACAAATGCTTGAACTTGCAGCCAATTGGGTGTTGGATTATGAAAAATTAATTGTGGAGATTGGTTGTGGAGATGGCAACTTTGCGAAATTATTAAAAGAAAGAAATGTTAATAATTATCTCGGTATCGATCTTGACAAAGAAAACATTGTTACCAATAGAGTACATTACCCTCAATTCAAATTCATGTGTACAGATATCGCGGAAAATGTACATCTGTTGAGAAAGGCAAAGTTGGTTGCTTCATTTGAAACCATTAATTATATTAAGGATGATCTACGAGTAATTAATAACATTCAACCATATTGTAAAGTTATATTCTCAGTACCGAATAGTGTATATAAAGTTGAAGCAAGATATCATGAACTTGATGAGTGGGTAGAAAGATTTGAAAAGTATATAACATTTAATAAGACTATAACAATTCAAAACCCAAGAAAAGCTGGGAAACGATCTTTTTTGTTAAAGGGCATAAGAAATTCATATATAGATAAGAAAACATTTTATGTTCCTGAGCATTATAGATTTGATAATATGATGCAGAGGGTTAAGGGGGTTTAAATCATGGCGTGTGATTGTAGAAATTATGACTATGATTGTGAGGACTGCACTGATGCTTGGGAACTGTCTCGGCTATACGGATGTAAAGAATCGCCAAACCCTGTGTTTGATTTAGCAATGGAAGTTGATGTTGGGGATTGTGTTGAAGCAAATCAAGGAGGCGAGAGATTCTGGATAGAAGTGATTGCTGTATGTGGTTGTTATGTTGTTGGTATTGTTGTTACTGATTTACAATTTGAGCATCCGTTTGAGAAGGGAGATTGTTTAAAGATTCTAACTCAACAGATTTATAATGTTGATAGAGGGTGTGTAAAGGTTTTAAATTAGAACAAAACATAAAGGGGACATCATGAAACACATGAAAGTTTTTTACTGCTCGAATGACCATATGATTTATGCTGAAGAACATCCAGATATTTGTAAGGAATGCGGGAGTATGACTTTTACAGCAATTCACGGAATACAGGTAACATTGGAGGGTGGTGATGGGGAAACCGGAGAATCCGAACACTATAATAGTCAAGAATAGATATTACCCGCAGGGGTTGACCGAAGAATCTATATGGAATTATTATCAAAGTGTAAAAGGACCATTCCTTCAATCGACTAAAAACAGGAATTTAACTGCTTTGATAATGGTTGACGTAAACAAACCTGTTATAAGAAGGAAGAATAAGGGCGGACAACTTATCCGTTTAATGCCAAGAGATTATGATAAAATAATCACTGGTAGAACAATTGGATTTTATTCAGAGATGGGGTCAACAGAAGACTTTGGTATTATTGATATTGATGTTGATCCTAACGACGGAATCAAATGGGCAAGAAAAGTTACTGCTGATGTATTTGATTATGTTATGGACAAGATGCCGATTGTTAGAAAAGCCAATATCATCTTTACAGGAAAAACTTCGTTTCATGTGGTGTGTGATTTTGGTAGGAAGATGAAAATTGATACAATAAGATTTATGCTGAGAAAGTTTTTACAAAACTCAACATTATCAAAAACATATACAATTGAAGCAAAAAGAAGACCGGGAGTCCCGAATTTAGATTTATCACCGAATAAGTTAAGAGGAAATTATATTACACTACACTCGCTTTCAATTATTGGATTGAGGTGTATGGAAGTTCCTTATACACAACTTGGAAGTTTTGATCCACGAAAGGCGAGGATTAAATAGGGGGACTTGAAATGACTGCTTTGACAAAAAGACTTAAAGCTAAAAAATTAATTATACCTTGCAGACCTAACATGTTGATTGCTGCAAGACAAAAAAAGATGGGTAGTTAAGGGAGGCAACATGGATTACAGAGACAGAATACATTGTGATAATATAGTGGTTTGCACCCCGGAAAGGCTACAGGACGAGATCGATAAACGATTTTCAAACAAACTAGTTTCCAGAAGAGTACTTAAAAAATATATGCGAAAGTTTCGTTTGAATTATAAAAAGGATCCTGACGATGATAGAGACTTTAAACTTAAGGTTATAAAGCCAAAACTATTGGATGAGTCTGCAAGACTGGGAGCACCCAATAAAGTTGACCACGCGGCAGATATGAGTCCTGTAAAAGACCAAGGACAGCTTGGAAGTTGTGTTGGATTCGCGGTTTCTGCAATGAAAGAATGTCAAGAAAGAAAAGAACATCTTGAAGAAATTGCAAAGGGAAAACGGGGAAGACCAAAGGTTTATGATTATTCAGAAGCTTGGATCTATTGGAATGCAAAACAAATTGATCCTTGGGGCGTTGAAGATGAAGGAACATCAATAAGATATGCAATGAAAGTTCTACAACGAATCGGTGTGCCGACTGAAAAGGGATGGCCGTATAAAGATATAAATGATGTTGATGCAATCGGTGAACCAGCCAGATGGGCCAGTATGGTTGCCAGATGGGCATTGATTGATTCATATTACAGAATTGATAATCTGAATGATCTTAAATTGGCCCTGGTTAATGGACCAGTACCAATAGGTATACCTTGCTTCTATGAAATATTCTTTACAAGTGGTGATGGTATAATTCCATACCCCGCTTCTCCTGATGAAATTT
>JAEORY010000574.1 GCA_016840645.1 Candidatus Borrarchaeota archaeon
TGCGTTCACAACAAAGCAAATCGAGGCATGTCTCAACATTTCTTGGTGGGCCATCTTCGCATGCATGTGCTGTAAGGTGTAGACCTGCACTTTGGGCTATCCTAAAAGCTTTCCAGTGTTTTTCGGGGGGATTACCCGCTTCGGCATAACCCATGCCAATCCCGATGAGATCCTCCGGTTTATCCTGTAAGGCTATCTCTACCAGCTCCACTGCTTTCTCTGGGGTTTCCATTCGGTTAATGCTTACAATCACTCGACCCTGAATCCCAAAATCTTTCTCCGCGTCATGTATACCATCTACAATGCCCCCAAGCGCTTCATAGAATGACACTCCCAGGTCAAGGTGAACCATCGGACTAAAAGACAACTCACGGTATCGGATACCACATTTAGCTGCATCTTCTTGCGCTTCGTAGGCGATTCTCTGAAAATCAGTCCTATCGCGAAGCGATTCACTTATAAGCCCATACATCTTGAGAAAGTCGTAGAAATCTTTAAATTCATAATATAGATCTTCGGGCTGATCGTACGGCGGGAGTGGAATCCTATGTTTCTTGGCTAGCTCGACAAACGTCTTCGCTCTTACTGTCCCCTTGAGGTGACAGTGAAGTTCAATCTTTGGAATTTTATTGCAGAAAGTTTGAAGGTCCATGTTTGTACTCCCTTATCGCTTTACGTGATATTAAATTGTGGAGAACTACCTCTCAACATCACTTGAGTACAGAGTTTGTTTATTACAATTACATCAAGTTGCGGCCGTATGTGTAATAAACCATCATAGATTGTGTACATGAAATTTCATAACTCAGCACACCCTTTACTCGCTTAGCAATTGCTATTAATTCCCTGTGATCTATATTAATGGATTGGTTTTACTAGAAGCAATATTTCATTTAGTGAAAATAACTGCTTTGAGTAGTCCTACTATCTGCAGATAGGTCTCCTTTCGTTTTTGTAGATAACACGAAGGAACGCCCTTTTCCGCTGTTATCTTATATGGTTCTGAGCATATTCTGGATCTAGTTGCGAAATTAACGCATCTATTTCTTCTCCCCACGTTTTTTTCCACATCGACTTATCCGACTCCTCAATCCAAGCTCCATCTATACCATTCATTATGAAACCTTTGATCTCATTGGGATTGAAGCCTATATTCATTGCTGCATGAATGTACGCGCCTGCTGGATCAACCATAAATATTCCTGGATCATCTGAATTAATCATAATTTTAAGGCCATAATTCGCCATAGACTTCAATGGGTGGCGGCTCCAATTAACTTCACTCCTTTCATCAATTAATCCCAACTCTTGTCCAGATGAGACCACTGGAAAATTCACAACTTCACCTGGGTGGTCCTTATCAACTAATACATAACTACGACCAAATGGGGTAACCTCAAAAACCACACCATCATCACGACATCTCTTCATAATATCCTCATTCTCAATAATTCGATATCCGTGGCCAATTCTTTCGCAACCAAGTAAATCCAAACATGTTTCAATATTTCGATAGTGCCCTCGCATTTCACCTGCATGAGCAGTTCTGTGAAAGCCTGCATCAGCTGCAAGGCGATATGCTTTCCAAAACTTTTCAGGGGGATTACCTTCTTCATTAGCACCAAGTCCTAGCCCGATTAACTCTTCACGAGGGTTCTCAATCATGAGATGAACAATTTCTACCGCTTCTTCTGGCGTTTTTTCACGGTTCATACCTGCAATTATTCGACAAACGATACCAAAGTCCCTTTCAGCATCATGTATCCCATCGATAATCCCGTCGAGGGCAGTTTTAAATGACACACCCACACCGAGATGCTCCATAGGACTCCAAAACATTTCACGATAACGAACTCCCGACAAAGAGGCTTCCTCTAAAGTCTCGTATGTTATTCTACGAAAATCATCTTGAGTTTGTACTGAATAACAAACTCTTCGATAAATTTCAAGAAATTTCTTGTGATCTCTATAAGCATAAAGTTCTTCTGGTTTACTATAGTAAGGCAAATCGATACCATTTTTTGTTGCTATATCGATAAAAGATCTGACTTTTACAGCTCCATGTAAGTGACAATGTAGTTCGACTTTAGGTATCCTAGTAAGAAAGGTCTCCAAGTTCATTTATGTACCCTCCATTAATTTCTATTGGAAAAACTTATTAGTAAGGAGTGTGATGATTTTTAAAACACACTCCTTGCTCATTCGTTCAATGTATCCATATCTCTGAAACAACTTCAGAAACAATAACTATTTCTTGATGATTACGCTATCCTCTTGCTCCCAGCTTAATTGAACATCTTGGCCTGGATGAAGAGCGCGCAATTGAGGACTATTCGCACAACGCACTTGAATAATACCGCCCTCTAACTCACAAATAAAATGAATGGTTGGACCAAGAAAATTAACCATACTAATTCTCGCATCAAATAAGTTACCAGAAGTCAGATAATTATTTCTTTGCTCTTCCAGATCTTCTAGCTTGATACGTTCCTGCTTAACCACAATAAGTACTTCTTCCCCAATAGAAAGCTCTTGTCGTATCGATGCACGAAGTTGCCACCCGCCATCTGTTTCAACGGTCATCTTCTCTTTGCTGAAGTTAACAACCTTTGCATTAAACAAATTTGAATGCCCTATGAAATCTGCAGTAAAAGCACTTGAGGGATTTTGATAAATCTGTGCAGGCGTGCCTGACTCAACAATATTCCCTTGATCCATCACAAGAACTCTATCTGAGAGGGTTAATGCTTCCTCTTGGTCATGAGTCACAAACAAGGTTGAAATTCCTATCTTCTTATGGATGAGCTTAACTTCGGTGCGCATCTCCTCGCGCAACTTAGCATCCAGATTGCTCAATGGCTCGTCCAATAGAAGGAGCACAGGCTCTATGGCTAAAGCTCGCGCTAAAGCAACCCTTTGCTGTTCTCCCCCGCTCAATTGATGTGGATAACGGTGGTCATATCCGCCCAGATGAAATAACTCCAAAGCATTCTGAACCTTGATCTTAATTGTATTTTCGTCTATTTTGCGCATTCGGAGACCAAAAGCGATGTTTTCGTAGATGCTCATATGAGGAAACAACGCATAACTTTGAAAGACCATACCTGTATTCCGGCGAAAAGGGGGCACAGCAGTGACATCTTTGCCCTCAATATCGATTCTCCCAGAGGACGGCTCCTCTAATCCAGCTATAATTCGCAGAGCAGTCGTTTTTCCACATCCGCTGGGCCCCAGAAGGGAGATAAATTC
>JAEORY010000575.1 GCA_016840645.1 Candidatus Borrarchaeota archaeon
TGTCTTTGGAATGCCTTTCTAAAGTGCAGCCTTTCCCACAGGCTAAATTGCTGCGGAAAATAACGCAATACGCATTTCCACTCTCCAAGTTTTATATCTTGGAAAAGTCAGCTTTGATTAAGTAATTGATTATACTCAGATTTAGTGAAACTGTGGAATTCCCTTCAAAGAACCTCAAAGGCTCCGCGACAACACAGATTTTTCTTCGCCCAAAGGCGAGGGATTTCAACCATCTTCGAAAGAGATACCAATGTTCGAAATATTCTCAAAGACAGATAACAAAAGAATTCCCGCATCATCAAACAGCACAATTCTGGAAGCTTCTCTTAACGCCGAAATCAATCACATGCATGTTTGCGGTGGCAATGCCCGGTGTTCAACCTGCCGCGTCTACGTTGTGGAAGGTCTGAATAACTGTCTGCCAAGAAATGAAAAAGAAGCAAAGCTGGCTGAGAAGCTGGGATTTCCCGAGAATATTCGATTAGCCTGCCAAACTAAGATACGTGGAGATATCACTATGAGACGTCCTGTTGTTGACAAATTGGATGTGGAAATCATCTCCATGCAAATTGAAGATGACTCTGGAACTAAACTCGGAAAAGAAAAGGATCTTGCGGTTCTGTTCACTGATATTGAGAACTACACTCAATTTGCTGAGGCTTTCCCCCCGTATGATGTCGTACATGTTCTAAATCGTTACTACCAAAAGATGAACGAAATCATTGTACGGCATAGAGGCATTATCAGCGACGTAGCAGGGGACGGTATCCTGGCATTGTTCGGCATTATAGAAGATAGTAAAAACCCTGTATTGGACGCCATCAATGCGGTTCGAAAAATGAACACAGCTTTGATTGCGTTTAACAAGTATCTTACTCAAATGTACGATCGATTTTTTGGAATCAGGGCGGGCATAAATTTTGGAAAAGTAATTGTCGGAAATTTTGACACAGGTATGATGAGGAAGATTTCCGCCATTGGTGATACAGTTAATTTGGCGAGTCGGATAGAAACCGCAAATAAGGATTTTGGGACACAACTGCTGATTTCTCAATCAGCATATGAGCAAATACAAGGGATGGTGGAAACAAGAAGACTTGATCGCATAAAATTAAGAGGCAAGTCCGGTAGACATGTCCTCTACGATGTTAAAATCTGAATTAATGAAAGTCAAATAGACTCAAAACACTCCATTTTCCAGTATTGTTCCCCCAGTCAAAACCTTCTTCAATTTGTTTGGCTTATGACTTCATAATCGAGGTTTTATTTGACTTGGGAATCCGTTCTGTTTTTTGTGATCTGGATACTCTCGCTATTCTCTTTTTGGATTGGCTTTGCAGTTTAGATTCCCTTTTCATTGTCTAATTTCCCTCTAACATTCACTATTCCTTGACAAATCTCCAGCGCGAAAATAGGTTCTTCAAAGGAATCTTCTTCAGGGGGTCAAATAAATGCCTATCACCAAAGCCCTTCTCTCACATTCCATTCAAAACCTAAGCAACCACAAAATCCGGTGAAAAGGAGTTGATTATGAAAAAGCTTGCCTGGGTTATTCTGCTTTTGATGACAGTAGGCACAATCAGTTGTGCCTCGTGGAAAAACCAACAAGGCGTGGCAAACAAGTGGCGCGATGAATCCGGACCCCGGATTGAAATCGGCAAAACCCATCAAACGGAAATTGCGAAACTTCTCGGGCCGCCTTCTCAAATCATTGGATTAGATGAGCAGATCATTTTCTACTACCTGCTTGAACAAAAGGTAGGAAAAGGTGCCTTTTTTATTCTCTTTAACTGGAGTAATGAGAAAGTCAAATATGATCGTGCCATTTTCTTTTTTGACAAACACGGACTCTTGAATGATTACGCATACAGTTTAGAAAAGGTTCCCTATGAAACGCCCCAGTAACGCCATGACTTTGACAGCAAGAATTATTGTTCTGGCATATGTGACTGTCTGGCCGGCCGGCTGCACGATAATTAGAGAACAAATCGATGCTCCGATCGACCATGCCAAAGCTGAACTGCTGGTGGGAGAGACGCACTACTCCCAGGCACTGAATCAGCTGGGTCCCCCAGCGAAAGTCAGTTCCCTGGTCAATGGGCTTGCATTTCTATATGAACATACTTTAACTACCGAAAATCAGCTGGGGATTAATCTTGAAACCCAAGCTTTACCGTGGTTGCGCTGGTTCAAGTTAACAACTGCGAGAGGCGAGGCCAAACGTCAGGCCCTTCTGCTGGTCTTTGATGAGCAGGGGATTTTGCAAAATCAGTATTTTCATGAATGGGATGAAAACCTTGGTGGCGGGAGCTCCGTTCAGGGTTTTATTGCAGTTGCCAGGTTGTTGGACACCTCCCAGTTTGAAGATGCCATCGGACCTCACCAGTGGGGCTTTAGCCTGCTGCGACCGTTGCCGCAGACTTTAAATACTCGCCAAAGTCTGGATATGGGGACCAGTGGTCTCGAGCTGCAGGCCACGCCCACCAAAGTCGGTCAGCACAGTCTAGAAATGCGATAGGTATACCCCTTCCCCAAACAGACCAGCCATAACAGGAGGAAGGAGTAGAAGGTTTAAGTATATGGGAAAAATGGCTTGTCATGACCACCGGCACAGTCGGAGTTCTACCCTGGGTGAATTATTTTAACCCAACATCTTTTAATGCCTGCTTGCAACGGGCGCTCACTTCTTTGTCGTGCTTTTCGAGACATTCGATCAGACGTCCTTCACCAGGCGCAATCGACTCGCAATACTTTTCCAAATCCTCATCGCATTCGTTCGCAACATAGCTGAGAGCGGCAACGGCGCGTTCAAGTTGAACAGCGGCATCATATAGTGCATACTCACATTTTGCTGAAAGCTTATCTCCATGAGCGTAAAGGCAGGCCAAAACGCGGCCTTGCCCCGGCGTCACTTGACCACAGTACTTTTCAATTTCAACCTTACAACCCTCGGCTACTGTTTCAAGCAAGTCATCCTGTGCATTTGCGCTGGTAATGGTGAAAATCAATCCGATCGTTACGATAATTGTAGGGAAGCAACATTTATACTTTTTCATGTCTTTCTCCTTCTTTCTCTGGTTCATTGAACTGGGCTTATTGAGATACCTGTGATATAATTCTAACTTACACTTAATTCAACAAGTTTTGTCAAGGAAATTCTCATTCAAATTTGGTTTTGGATCTATAGCGAAAAAATCTTTAGGGAGCAGGATGTGTCGTATTTTCTATTCTCTGTGACTTGGAGTAAA
>JAEORY010000576.1 GCA_016840645.1 Candidatus Borrarchaeota archaeon
ATTAAGAGATGGATGGATTGCAGAGAACAGATTTAGTTGGGTGTACAGGGGTTTTACTTGGCTCCTATGCCTTTGCTATTACAGTATCTTCTCTGATTCACGAGGTAGGGCACATCATCGCTATGTATTGCATAGCCTCTGTGGTCATACCCCTAATAATATTCTAATAATTAGCTCTTGTTTAATTAATTAACTACAGGATATAAACACTATTTCGTATAACAAGATATTGTTAAAACGTGGGTTTAAACGGAGTATGGAAACCTGAGTTGAAAAATGGAAAAACGATGTTTAGGGTTATTTTGATAAAAAGAACTCTAAAAAAAGCCTGAAAAAGAGAATAAAAGTGCGAAGGGTGAGATCTAAGCCCTCGTCTAAGGTAACGTTTTGCTTGTTTCACATAACTGGTAAGCTGGATTCCTGTGTAGTGACAATTGTTTAAAATCTTATAATATATTTTACTCTATTCATCCTGTTGAAGGCGTTCTAAAATCTAGTATTATATCCCATAAAGTGTATTAATGTTTGATCCGAGTTGAATGATGAATGTTTGGTACGATGAGGCGTGGTTATCTTATCATTGTAGTCACATTGATTGGGGTGGTTGTCGGGGCTACATGGTTTAACGATAGTTCTAATATACTTGTATTTGATCTGGAGATTAAAAGCGACGCTTCTGATCCATATCCATCGCTGAGGTTCGGGGTTTCTAACCAAGGAGATGAAGACGTCATAGCTATTAGAGCCAGTATCAATGAGGTTGATCTACCTTACACTTTCGGAGTCTCTGAAGAATATCCCCTTATACCATCGAGAACTATGGATTACTCCGGTTATACGGGGTGGTATGAACCAGGTGGAGGTGTTGGTGGTTTTATACCCGATGAATTGGATCGGTACAGAGTTAGGCTAGTTATATTGTTGGGTGATGGTTCAACAAGGGTGTTCAAGAAGTCGGGTATATTTAGGGATAGTCATATGGCTTCCAGCGGCTCTATAGGAGGTCAAGATACCTTAGGTTTTGGGGAAGCTGATCTTATGGCTATTGGAGTAAAAGGGACGCTTAATTTACATATACTGAATGATTGGACCATTGGGGCCTCTCAGACTGTTAAGCGGTTGGAGCTGCATGTTGAGGATAGGATTGTGTGGGAGGAAGATGTTAGAATTAAACATACTAGATGCTTCGCAGTTACTGTAATGGTTCCTTTTGAATTAGAGCCTGGGCAGTACTATGATGTAACTCTCGTGGCTTATTCGACTGTGAGAAATGTGTCGACTTTCACAAAGTCTACTTTATGTCAAAAATATGAGATCGGATAATAGTCAAGTTTTTCCTCATAACTCTAATATCGTATGTTAAATGAAATAAATATAATCTGTTTCATGTAACAGCGATATTGAATTTCCCGCAGTATAACAATTTATAATGTTCTATGCAATGAACAAGTATATTATTTGACTGTTATACTGATTTTCTATGCCAACATATGACAAACACTACGAGAAACCACTCTATTTTGGGCAATCATACCCCGAACTTGTTTCATTCTTTCAAAACTATGAACCAAAAGGACACGTACTAGACCTTGGGTGTGGACAAGGAAGAGACTGTATTGCCTTAGCAAGAATGGGGTACAGAGTAACGGGTGTTGATGTTTCAAGAGTGGGAATATCAGACATGGTTGAGACTGCAAGAAGAGAAGACTTGGATATTGTTGGTGTTGTAGCGGATATGTATGATTATGGGGTTGGGGATGATGTGGATATTGTCTTGCTTGACAGCATGGTTCATTTCTACAAGCGATATAATGAAAAGGAGATCCGGTTTCTTTGGAGGGTTATGAAGGAGCTAAGAATTGGGGGTGTTTTGTGTGTGATTGTTTGGGAGTCTAAGAGGATCGAGGCTGAGCTTGAAAAAACGTTTAGTAACTCTTCTTTTGATTGGGTTTCTTTGTTTGATGGTTTGATAGATTATCCTGAGAAGGGTATGAAGATGAGAATGATCATCAATAGAAAAACAGGATAAACCACATTTCATGTAACAAGCATATTTGTCCATTAAAAACGTGGGTTCAAACGGAGAATGGAAACCTCAGAAAACTGAAAAATTGAAAAACGATATTTAGGGTTATTTTGATAAATAGGACTCTATAAACGCCTTAAAATAAAAAAGAAGAAAGTGCGGAGGGTGGGATTTGCATTCTCAGCAGTGGGGAGATACCTCTCGACACATTCCTCTTTTTATTATTAGCAACGTACACGTTTCTTTTGAATATTTTCTATATTTTCAGGAATTGGTAGTGCAAGTTATGTGCGCACGGCTACATCGTATAATTGGGGAGAAAAGATTAGATTGGGAAGAGTTCTTTTTCCAGTTCATTTATCCTCTCCCTGAACCTTATGTTGAAGTCACTGAGTAGCTTGATGTAAGTTGAAAACCAAGCCTCAAAAACAATTATGACCTCATGAAGTCGCCTTACCTCTTCACTGTTCCTTTCCGCTTCATTGAGGTTACTCCACTCAGCCAGAATCGATTCCAGGATATCCAGCTTGTCGGTGACAAATCTTTCAGATGCATCGATTCCTCGCTTGAACTCGTTGAAAAAGGATCTTGCTTGTCCTCCATAGAGTTGAGTACGAGAGCCTGGCTTGGGTTCTTTTCTTATGAGGCCTCTTTGTTCGAGGGAGGATAGGTATCGTGAGATCTGGGATCTTGAGTATCCAGTTTTTTCTGAGATCTCTTCTTGGGTTACTGGGTTTGTTGATAGTATGATTAGTGAGTATATGCGAGCCATGATGGGTTCGGCTCCTCTGAACCTGACTATGTCTTCGAGGACTTCTTGGAATGCGTTTCGCAGTTTATCGTACCCGTTTTCTTGCATATGATTCATCTCTTTTCCAAGCTTATAATTTTTCCTATTTTTCATATTTACGAAAAATATGAAATATTAATAAGTGAGTGCGCCGTCCTTATTACTACTGTCAGGTGTTAGAAGATTGAACACCAAATTAACAACAAAAGGCTTCAAGGAAAACCAATTCGATACAGGAAAAGTCATCCTCAACTACGCGGAGGGCCCTAAAAACGGAAAGCCACTGATACTGATACCGGGACAAGCAGGTACATGGCAATCATATGAAAAGGTACTGGGTCCATTATCGGAGACTTTCAAGGTCTACGCTGTAGACGTTAGGGGACACGGCGGGAGTACAAGGACCCCAGGAGAGTACAATTTCAATAATA
>JAEORY010000028.1 GCA_016840645.1 Candidatus Borrarchaeota archaeon
TGGACGACGTTTTCAAAAAAATTAGAAGAACAAAAGTTATGACAATGTGTGAACTACTCCGCCCTTTCGGACGGAGCTTCTGCCCTCACGGATTGTTGAGCTTTTCCTACGAGGGATAGCAAGAACCCGCTCATCGACAGTTCGGGGTTGTCCACGGAACCCCCCGTTCCTTGAAGGAACACTTTGGTTTTCGCCCTACGACCTTTCCGCCGCTTTGTTAATCCCGTAAGGCACTTAATAGCGTCTAACAGGATGTTAAACGCCGCGTTTACGTCTCTATCGGCGATAAATCCGCATTTCAGGCATCCGAACGCCCTGTCCTTGACCTCCACCTTTCGTGAACCGCACATCGAACACCGATGGGTGGTCCACCACTCATTGATCACCAAGGATACTCCGTCACGCACCAGCACCGCCATCGCGATACGATCAGCACAGTCCTTGAATGCCCAATGGTTGACACGTTTTCGGTTTCTCCTGTGCCCTGATCCTTTGTAGTGGCAATTACGCACCTTGTCGGGGTAGCCTATGATCACCAGCGAACCTGTAAGGTGCTCGGCAATATCAATTGCCAGTTTTCTCCTGAAATCCTTAGCGTAATTCAACCGTTTACCGTAAAGTTTCTTCACTACCACGTATTTCCCTAACCGTTTTAACCTAGCGATCCTGTTGTTCAGTTGGCGCATATGGATGAAAAACTTCTTGTAGTCCTCTTTCTTAAAGAGGATGACGTTGCCTTCGCCATCCGAATCACACGCTACAGCAGTCGCCAACCGCTTCAAACCGAGGTCAATGCCCGTGATGGACTTCAGCACAGGCATAACTTCCTTTTCTATGACAACATGGACCTCATAGCGTTTCAACCTGTGGTTTTTAACGATTTGAAAAGATTTAACACGCCATTCTTTGTCATGGAGGTGCTTCGCGGCATACGGATACATACACAACGGCAGGTGTAATTTCTCGCCCAGAAAGGAAACTCCTTTGAAGTGCGGGATGGTGCGATGTCGCCTACACGATAGTCGAACATGACGGGCACTTTCCCTTTGATTTTCGGTGGCGAGGGCTCCTTCTTCTTCCAGCGGTAAAGTTTGTGCCGGAGTTTTCTCAACCGTTTCTTATCTTTAGCAGTGCTTTTCTTGATGATACGTTGTTTACAGGTGGCGATGGACTTTTCCAGACGCATAATCTCCCACTGCCACTCACGATGCAGTTCCCGATAGGACTTGAGCATCCAAAGGGCTTTATCGCGGCAAGTTTGCACGAAACCCGACGACAGCCCCGTAAGGTGTTCTACATCTTTTCGGTATTGCTCCGCCTCTTTAGCGCTCGTAATATTCTCAGTGATGATTTTTTCAAGAAACAGTTGCACACCATAAGTGAGGCGTGCGGTAAGTTTATCGAGGACCTTTACCTTTGTTGTGGTGATCCTGTCATCAACGGGAAGCACCAGCGTCTTGCAGATTGGTAATGGTTTGGCAAGTTGAAGTTCCAACTCCATCCTCCACGACCCTCTAGGAAATTAGAGGACGCATCACTTAAAAACGTTTCTCTAACGAGAAAAGGACGGCGATTCATCTCCCACCTTTAGGTAGTAGTCATCTCACCGAGATAAGATAAAGACGCAATAAGCTTGGAAACAAGTAGCGATAAGGTTGATAAACTTACGGAATTAGTAGACTATCTGATATCTGAACTACAAAAGAACGGTTTAATCTAGTAAAAGGATAAGATCGTATATGTGCATAATCTTGTTCGTTTCCAAGAATTATAATTCTTGAAGGGCCTGTTTTTGTAGTTCAAGCATATGGTCACTCGTTTCTGCTTTGATGTAAAGTTGAAGGAGTTCTTGGTTAACTGTAAGAAAATTGAGTCCCCAATTAAATTTAGAGAGAATGTTTTTAGCTTGGTCCTCAAAACCTAATATAACAAGAGCGGCAGCTAAAGCTTCAACTGTGCTTAACCTAACCGGCTTTCCATAATTGGTAGGATTTGCCGCAATCAGAAACGGCAAAGCTCTCTTTATTCCACGTAGTTTTTCAACTGAATCAGATGTGAATTTTGCCCAGGAAGCATCTATTGCCAGAAGTCCATGATGAGTAGCAAGCTCCAGATCTTGTTTTGAGAGGATAACTTCTGAAAATGGATCTAGCAGGATAACCCGTTTAGATACTTGTGAGAATTTACGAATTTGAGTTACGAGTCTCTGTCTGGTTAGCCTTTGTCCTGTACATTTCTTTGGGTCGCATTGCTTAACGTGGTAGACGTAGATAGGTATCAGCTTTACGTTTCCTCCCTGATTACTCATATGGTTTTTGTAAAGCATTGTTAAATTCATATATGTAAAGAAAGATGGTTCCTATTGCAGGAACTAGAACAATAGCCGAAAGATAGAACGACCTTGCGATATTTCGCAGTATATTCTAATTAAATTAATCAAAGATAACTTTTTCTGAAGAGAAACAAACAAATACTAGAAACAACAAATAAATGAAAGATTTAACATCAAAAATCTTCCTTGTTTGGATGTGATGTATAATGCCTATGGCTTTTATTTTAATAAACTCTGAGATCGGAGCTGAAGAAGCCGTATTAAACGCGTTACATGATTTAGAACCGGGCGTTGATGAAGCCTATATTGTCTACGGTGTGTACGATATCATCGCAAAAATACGCGAGGAAACGATGGAGAAGTTAAAAGAACTTATTACTTGGAAGATAAGACGCTTGGACAAAGTCCGCAGTACCTTGACCATGATTATCGTCGAAAAGGTCGAGTGAACTTACCTCAATCTACCTTTTTCTTAATTTTCGCTATTTATTCTTTTCTTTTTGTCGCGATCTTAGTTGCCAAAGTTCCTTTAATTCTTCAAAGGTCAAATCTTTTGGTGGTAGAACCACGTCTGCTGATTGAAATCCTCTGATCTTAACGCTTTTACCATTTCTAGCTATAAAATTGAGAAGCTCGTCATACATCTGAAAAGATTCTTCCTCGCAGCCACCGTTGTTAGCAGTCAAGAAAAAGGCGAGGCTTTCTTCAAATTCGTTGATTTTCTTAATGACTCTTTTTTCTCGACTCTTGTCAATAAAAATAAGGTATTCTCCTGCAATCTTAATAATCACTTTAGATGACCTCAAATATATAGAACCTTTTTATTGGATCTCATGAGGATAAAAGCATGCCTTAAAAGAGTTTTTATATAGGACAAATAGTTACCATCGCTATATTTAAATATTCACTATCTAAATGAAAATAAGAGCTTAAGAATTAAGCGCCTTTTAATAATCTCCTCAGATTTGGATTCCCCTCCTTGATTTTGTAGCGGGGTGGGGTAGACAGGAGATCCCGCGGGGCTCATAACCCCGAGATCGGTGGTTCAAATCTATGGGATAACGCCTATAGAGGATAAATCCATCCCCCGCTACCATTTTCACGTTCTTTCATTATAAATTTCAAATAACGCAATATTGTCTCTTTTCTAGGTAATCTTGAAGTACAGCATCTAATAAATTCTTTTCATCTTTGAGAAAATGAGCAGAGCCTTCTCCTGCGCGAGCCAGTTTCTTTGAAAACTCAATATCAACGTCTCCGCCCCTTAGAATACACACCACAGAGCTGCTGATTTTATTTGCACGACAAATTTTGACTTGACGAAGTGCTGCGAGTTTAGCACGTGCCTTCTCGTCTATAGTATCTTGTTGTTTGGTAGATTCGTGGAAGTTATGTGTAGTTGGGACGCCGTCCGTGATTATGATAATGTGCTTTTCAGCATTTCTTGAAGCTGATAATAAGATTTCTCGTGCATTTTTAATACCGTCCTCTAGGTTTGTATACCCTGCGGGTCTTACTTCAGTGATCTTCTCTAATATAGGCTGAACATTATATGTGAGTTTATTGAGTTTTGTTGCAGTATTAGCGAAAGTAACAACACTACTCCGATCGCCATTCTTGAAGGCTGCTAATGCCAGTCCTATTGCTGCTTTACGTGCATATTGAAACTTACTAAACTCAATCATGGATGAACTTCTGTCTAAGGCTAATACAACATCCATACAACCAAGAGGTCGTCGTTCTTTTATTCGAATATCTTCTCTTTGAATTTTTTCCGGGTGTCTTCGTTTAGTTATCACTTCTCTCATGGTTCTTCGCAGGGAGATATCGCGAAATCTGTCTTCACATTCATATTTTCTTATATCGACGACATCTTCTCCATCTATAGATTTTCCAGAACGGGTCTTATGTTTACCTTTCATAAGGGCACATTCTACCTCTGAGAGGATATCTTCGTAAAGTATGGCGTATCCTTTATCTGTTATCCTAATTTTTGAGTGTTCTTCCTCAATAAGCTTTTCCTCAGTCAAATTTTTGAGGATATCAATGAGAGCGTCATAAGCGGCATACTTATGATCATCTCTTTGTAAATCGATAGCCACTCCAAGGTTCTCTCGCAATAATTCTTTAAGATAATCCAGAAGAGACGGATCCGCATGTTTAAGCAGATTTTGAAACGACGCTCCTCTTGAAGAAGCGTCCTGTGCATTTTGGATTGACCTAAGCGCATCCTTAATCATGTTCCTCGAAATTTGTTTTGAGGTTGATCCTTGAGAACTCCCTTTTTTTGACGGAATGGTTTGGTTGTGTGATACTGATTTCTTTGTTTTAGAGCCTCGCATTAAATCTTCGGCTTTGTCTGTAAACTCGAATTCTGTTCCTAATTCTGGCTTTTGTTTTTGAATTGGTTGACCTTTCAACAGTTCTTCTTTTTCTAAATAGTTAGGTACGCTGTATAAGAGTCGTAACATTTCCATAGTAGGATTTTGTGTCGTCTTATCGACTTGTCTTTTCATTCGTCTAAAAAAATCTGAGAGTGCAGGGAATTGTTTTTTGAGTTCTTCTGGATCGATATTCATTAGATTGGAAAAATCTTGCTGTGTTAATTTATCTTTAAATCCAACGGATTTCTTATGGTCTAATTGGCGGTAAAATTCCTCCTTACGCCTGGTAAACTCCTTTAATTCTTTCATAATATTTCCCATTTGCCCTTCGTTAAGCGGTAGTGTTGGAGTGCAGATTGAAGGACTTTTTATATGATCCTTTGCCATTTCCTCACTAAAAAGTGCCTCGATTATTTCTATAATCAGTTCATCAGGCGTTCTCAAGGATTTCATTTGAATTCGATGCGCTAGAGTAATTAATGCAGCATCTATTATGTGTTCTTTGTTCATTTCCTGCCTTAAAATAGCATAACTCCTCAAAACGTCAAGAAAAGCTAAAACGCCCCTACTTGAAGGTCCTTTTGCGACTTCAGGATGAGTTCGAATTGCCTCAGCGATTTTAGCGAGCAGTTCCGGTATGTCATGGTTGAAAGTAAGGGCGTGTGTAGTCATCACATTTCCTTCTAATTATTATTAAGAACGCTGTCAACTAAGGAATGGATGTATTCAGTAGGATGTTCAAAATAAGAGCTCTCAGGAGCTAATGCAACGCGTCCGCGCAAAGCAACACGTGCGGCCTTTCTTATATCATCTACAGATACTGTTGTATCCTTACGTAGGGTAGTAAAACTTTGGCTTAAGTTCCACGTAGAGAGTGTAGCTCGAACACTGGCTGCATTTTCGATATCTTTGTCAGTACGAGTCCTTTGAATGATCTCCACTATCTCTTGTACTAATTTGAGCGGGATTTCTTTATCAGTTTTAACTCCATATCGCTGAACAATTTCCAATTCTTCCTCAGCAGTTGGGTAGGTGATTTTTACTCTTTCAAGTCTGTCCTTTAAGGCTTCCGAAATCCGTTCTACACCTGCATATTCCGCAGGATTCATTGTAGCAATCAAAATAGTATCAATATCAAATTCAACATCAAAGTTACCAATTGTTATCACATGTTCCTGAAGAACCTGTAAAAGTGTATTTTGTAAGCGTTCAGAAAGACGGTTTATTTCGTCAATAAAAAGAATTTTCCGGTTTGCCTTGATAATTTTACCTGGTTTAAACGCACGTGGGTCGAACGGTCCTCTCTTGAAAGCAATCACTGGATCGATATCACCTATTAAGTCTTCAGCGGTGAGTTCGGGTGAACCTTGAACCCTCACAAATCTTTTAGGGCCAGGGATCGTTATAATAGGAAATTTTTCTTGAGTGGTTTCACATTGAGGACACTCGGGACTTTCAGGGCGACAATTAAAACCGCAATCACGGACTTTCATATCTGGTAACCTGCTTGCAAGTTCTTTTGCAATAAGAGTTTTTCCAGAGCCAACAGGTCCCTCAAGCAGCAAATGTCTTCCAGAATGAAGAACCGCTAATATCTGCTCCTTTATATCATCTGGACCTATCCATGCGTCAATAAGTTTCGTTCCTTTCTGCTCAATTAACTCTTTTAATTCATTTCTCAAAGAATTCATGGCTTTCCATCCACTTTTTAACTTCTATTCTCCTAATCACGTAATCTGGGCACGATCTGATTTAATAACATTTTCAAAGATGCAAGAAGGTAGGTATTCTTGTCGAGACCCAAAAATTATTTTATTTCTTCAGGAAACTTAAATTTCAATTGTTCTCATACAGGTGTTTTCATAATGATATCTAGAGATTTGGAAAAAATCAGAGAACGTACCCAATCGGCCTACGAATATGTGTCCTCCCTTGAACCATTCAAGTACGTTTAAGATAATTACCAACTAAATCAAGAGATTGGAAATGAACTTAAAGAATTCGTAAATGATTATACTGTGGTTTTATTTGCTGCGAGTTGGTGTCGAGATAGTAGGGCTGGAGTTCCTGTATTTGCCCTTTTGGAAACAGAGATAGGACTGGAAGTGAGAGTTTTCGGAGGAATGGAGCCTGTCCCGAGACTACCTCCTGAAGCGGAAGAGTGGGGTGTCACAGCAGTGCCGACCATTTTTGTCTTCACTAAAAGCGGGCCTAAACGCGGGCAAGAGATTGGAAAAATTATTGAAAGGCCGCCATGGGGGATGACAATGGAAGAAGAACTCCTAGAGATAAAAAAAATACGCAGGCTGGATAATTCATTACCTTTTTTTTACATAGTCTCTTCAAAAAGTTGTGCGCCTTCAACCATGTTCTTTAATACCATTTCTGCTTTTTCAGGAGAAATAACCTTAAGCCCACAGTCTGGATGAATGAATTTTATATTGTCTAGACCTATTTTTTCGACCGCAGCGGCGATGTTTGCTTTTACAGTTTTAGGATCGCTTAAAACAGCATTAGCTCCAGAAATACAACCAACTCCCAGCTTTTTACCATGATCTTCCAAAACTTTTCGTGAAATGATGTCAATATTGTCCTTTTCTATGGAACCGTCAAAGGCAAAACTTAGGTTTTCTATATTCTCAAACTTAACGAGGATGTCCTCAAAAAGACCTTTTGTTAATCTCCCACATACATGCATGACGGTGTTTTCTGATTTCAGTTCTGGGGTCAAGTATTCATTTATCCATTGAATAATCTCTTTACCGAATTTTCTATAGTTTATATAGCCCGCACCAAATCCAGGCTCATCAATTTGTACTAGGACATCTCTCTTCTGGAGTTCCTCAGCTATAGGTTTCAAAGCGGTTGATACGTCTGCATAAAGATCTAAATCTATTATGCCTGAATATGGACCTAAATTACCTTTTCCATGTGGATTCGAGGAAGTTGCGCATGTGAAGCCAAGGGTGATTGGACCCGTTACTGTTATCTTTATTTTTTTGTTCGTTTCCCCTCTTTGTTCAAGATAGTTCTTAACTAGTTCAATATCGCGAAATTTCGAAAATGTGCTGAGCTCTACAGGAGATTTGATTTTTCCAGTGATATATGACTTATTACCTTCATGTTTTAATCCAGGAAGTACTTCACTAAAATATGCTATCATATCATATCGTTGTTCGCCTGGGGAAATGACATCAATTCCATATTTAAGTTGCAAATCAATAACTCTCAATATCGAGGTCTCTATGTCGCTATCAAAACTTGGGAAACTTCCTACCACTGCTAAATTTGTCAATCGTTTCATTACGAACCCCTTCTCTGATAATTTGTCAACCATCGTATGAGGTTTTAAAAGACTTCGGAGCTATATTTA
This sequence comes from Candidatus Borrarchaeota archaeon, assembly GCA_016840645.1. The sequence continues at coordinate 8,090 of JAEORY010000028.1, forward strand.
ATTTTAATTGCTTAAATGATGTTCTCAAAAAGTTTTGTTCCTTCAGCCATATTCGCTAATACCATTTCTGCGTTTTCAGGAGATAAAGACCTAAGCCCACAGTCTGGATGAATGAATGCTATATTTTCCACTCCAATTCTTTCGACTGCTGCAAGAATATTCGATTTTACAGTTTCTGAATCGCTTAAAACTCGATTAACTCCAGAGATGCACCCAAATCCTAACTTCTTACCGTGATCCTCAAAGACTTCTCGTGAAATAATGTCTATATTGCCTTTCTCTACCGTTCCGTCAAAAGCAAAACTGAATGTTTCGATATTTTCAAACTGTAAAACGATCTCAAGAAGACGTTTAGGAATACGTCCACAGATGTGCATGACTGTATTCTTAGGATTTAGATCTGCAGTCATTTCGTTTATCCATTGTAAAAGTTCTTTTGAGAAGTCTTTATAATTTACATAGCCGACAGAAAGACCAGGTTCATCAATTTGTACTAGTGCCCCCATCTTTTGAAACTCATCTGCAATAGGTTTCAAAGCGGTTGATACATCTGCGTAAATTTGTAAATCTTTTACAGTTGAATATGGGCTCTCTTCGTAACCATTTAATCCACATGAGAAGCCCAAAGTGACTGGGCCGGTGATTGTCAATTTAATTTTATTCGTTTTCCCATTTTGCTCAAGATATTTTTTGACAAACTTAAAGTCAATAATTTTCGAAAATGTTGTGAACTCTTTGGGGGGTTTGATTCGTGATTTTATACCTTCATGCGTTAGGCCCGGAATTATTTCTGTGTAATAAGTTATCATGTCAGTTCGTTGTTCACCATCACTAAGAATATCTATTCCATGTTTGAGTTGTAAATCGATGATTTTCAATATTGAATTCTCTATATCAGATTCAACAAAACTTGGAAAACTTCCTACCACTGCTCTTGTCAATCGTGTCATTAAATGTGCCTCCTCAGTGATTAGTTGTTGATCGTTTTTTATATATCGTGAAATATCACTATCAGATATAAATATTTCCTAGAAATATGAATCTAAATCATAATCAAATACTTTAAAGAATATTTTAAAAGAAGCATGAAAAAGCAGAGAACTTAAACATTAAAGTCATGCCATGGGAGGATTGTTGCAAATATAAAAAAAATGGCTGAATTATTTCACCCTTTCTTCTTGCTCTTTTTAGATTCTTCTTCTACCTTGTCAATGTATGAAAGAAAGTCTGAAGTCATCTTTTCTATAAGAGCTATAGTACTATCTCCCTCAGTCTCTATTGCGCTCTCTGTTTTTTCGTAATTAGAAAGAAATCTTTTGCTCCAATCGTCGTAATCGTCTCTACGATCTAAGTTAGAATACTCTGGAGTGTCATATCGATTGAAAAAATTCTTTGACCAACATTTTAAAAATCTGTGAAAATCGTCCTCGTCGCTCATAGTACTCACATTCCAATTAGTCGGATATTCTTTATAATCTTACTTCAAATATTTTTTCTTAGAGGATAAGTGAGCATTCAAGAAATCGCATTAAATTAAATGTGATTGAACCTTCTTCTCATTCTTTGTTCTTATGCATGGTTTTGCTGTGAACACTCTGATTTCTTGATAAAGTATCCACTTAAACTTGTCTTTTGTAAAGGTTAACTTATGTAAACGACAAATTATTTAAATTATAGCTTTTAGACTATGACAAAAACCTAAAGAATTATACATTATGACATTTACATTTGTAAACTTGACCAAAAAAGAAATGTTATCTATTGGATTGATTGTGATGGATGATCTTATATTGAACACACAAAACTCAGCAGCACTTCTGAAAGAGAAGATTGCAGCAAATTTACAGATTTACAGAAAAGAGAATTACGATCTTCAAAATGTAACTAAACCTCAACTTTTTGAAAATATCTTTCCTTATGATCAGTTTCCACGAATACTTTTTGATAATGTCCATTGTCCGATAAATCTACCGGAAAAAATCTATATTACAGATACAACGTTTCGTGACGGGCAGCAGGCACGCCCTCCATTTACGGTTGAGCAGATCCTAACCTTATATGATTTCTTACACGAATTGAGCGGTCCAAGTGGAGCAATTCGGATGAGTGAGTTTTTTATGTACTCCCAAAAAGACCAATTGGCTGTTAAGGAGTGTATAGAGCGAGATTATAAATATCCAAAAGTGACGGGATGGATTCGTGCGACTAGAAGTGACCTTCAACTTATTAAAGAAATGAAAATTGAGGAAACAGGTATTTTAACGTCAGCGTCAGATTATCATATCTTTTTCAAGTTAAACATGACCAGACAAAAAGCTATGGACAAATATCTAGGCATTGTAACATCTGCGATCGAAAGCGGTATAGTTCCCCGCTGTCATCTTGAGGATATTACAAGAGCAGATCTCTATGGCTTTGTCCTCCCATTTTGTCAAGAACTAATGAAACTTGCAGAAAAATATGACACCCCCGTTAAAATCAGGGCATGTGATACTCTGGGGATCGGGCTGCCGTTTTCCGAGGTTGCACTCCCAAGAAGTGTGCCAAAGATCATTTACAGTCTTCAATGTGAAGGCGGTGTTCCTTCAGAATGGCTAGAATGGCATGGTCACAATGATTTCCATAAGGTTCATAGCAATTCTTTTGCTGCGTGGCTATATGGCGCTGCCAATGTAAATGGGACTTTGTTAGGAATAGGGGAGCGGACTGGTAATAGTCCAATAGAAGGATTAGTGGCCGAGTTGGCATCGCTATATCAGAATCACGGCATCAACACAGCAGTACTTACTGAGATTGGGAATTACATGAAGTCAATAGGCGTGGGCTTTCCCGAAAACTACCCTCTTTTAGGAGATGACATCACAAAAACGCGTGCTGGCGTCCATGCAGATGGAGTGATGAAAAATGAACGTGTATATTCGGCATTTGATCCGCAGAAATTGCTAAACAGACCATTTGAAGTTGCTGTAACTGACAAATCAGGTCTTGCTGGTGTTGCGTGCTGGGTTCAATTATATTTCAAACGCTGTGATATACATTCTGTAGTTGAAAAGACCCATCCTGGAATTAAAAAGATGCACCAATGGGTTACAAAGCAATACGAATCAGGTCGAACAACTGCTATTTCTGATCGTGAAATGATCGAGTTAGGCGTTCAAAATTTACCTGATTATTTTTAGTCAAATCTCTAAAGGAGATTTAAATAATAATTGAAATAAATGGAGATTGACTCTCTCCATTCTGTTTTTCTTGGAGTTGGCAAATGTGGTTGAATTTGATAAGCTTGAGTTACCTAAAGAAGGTACTCGCATAGGCATCGAAAAGGGTGAATTATTCATACCACACGACCCCATTATTCCCTTCATAGAAGGTGATGGGATTGGACGTGAAGTAATCAATATAGCGAGAAGGCTGTTAGACGAAGGGGTAAAGAAAGCGTATGGTGGAACTCATCAAATAGTTTGGCTCGAAATCTACGCTGGTGAGAAAGCTGAAGAAAAATATGGCAAAATTCTCCCCGACGATACTATTTCGGCGATTGCCCATTTCATTGTGAGTCTAAAAGGTCCAGTAAGGACTCCAGTCGGTGGTGGATATAGGAGTGTGAATGTAAAATTACGACAAAGCCTTGATCTTTATGCAAATGTTCGACCAATTTTTCATATCGAGGGAGTTCCTACCCCTATTGTTCATCCGGAATCAGTTGATCTCGTCATTTTTCGTGAAAATACGGAAGATTTGTACGGAGGTCTTGAATGGCCTGCTGAAAGTGAGCCTGCAAAACAAATAGGCAATTTTTTGTTTCAACAATTGAAAGTGGAAACAAGAGTGGATGCAGGTCTGGGACTTAAAGTAATTAGTGAATATGGTACAAAGCGGATAATGAGGAAAGCCATCCTATACGCAATTAAACACGATAGAAAACGTATTACACTTGTCCATAAGGGCAATATAATGAAATTTACCGAGGGGGCATTTAAAGAGTGGGGCTATGAGATTGCAAAAGAAGAGTTTGGTAACATAACTATTACCGAAAAAGAACTAGAAGAAAAACATAATGGAACACTTCCTGCCGGAAAGATCGTAGTCAATGATCGGATTACCGATGCAATGTTCCAAGAAATTCTATTAAGACCTGGGGACTACGATATCTTAGTTGCACCCAATCTTACGGGTGATTATATGTCAGACGCTGCAGCCGCTCTCATCGGTGGACTTGGTGTTGCCCCTGGAGTGAATATGGGTGATCATATTGCTGTCTTTGAAGCAATTCATGGAACGGCTCCAGATATTGCAGGAAAAAATATCGCAAATCCAAGTTCTGCGATTCTCTCTGGAATACTGATGTTAGAATATTTAGGTTGGCAAAAAGCAGCTAGCACAGTCTTTCGAGCAGTGCGAAAAACTATACAAAATGGAAACGTTACAGCTGATCTGGCGAGGCTTCTTAAAGGAATCTCACCAGTGAGCACAACAGAATTTGCTGATTATGTTATTGCTAACATGAATTAGCATTTCTTTTGCGTTTTTTTAAGCGTGTACTGAAAAAAACTGTTCAGCAAAATCTGCTGTTTCATCAGTGAGAGGGATCAGTTGAATGTCTTCTGCAGATCTTACACTATCTATTCCAAGTTCTACTGCCCGTGCTATTTGTTCTTGTTCAAAAATCTTTCCTTGAGAGACTTCAGGTGTTGTGCCATACGATCTTAATAAAGCCACACCAACTGCATCTATAGCTATCCGATCTGTTCCTGCTATTAGAAGTCCCGGATGTATAAGTTCTCCTTTTTCGGGACCCTCATTTTTAAATCCAGAGATCGCATCCATAAGTACTAAAGCAGGTGTATACGCCTCATTTATTTCAGCTATCATCAGTCGCTGGGCTTTTGAGTAATGTAACTCCGCCATATAATCATATCTATCCCATGGATTTCGCTTAGCAACCATACCCACAGAATTTTTAAGCGACAATGTGAAATGGCCACCAAATCGATGAGTTTTTAAACAACATGTCTGAATGATTTTATCCGCCTCTTTAAAGATATTTGCAATGAGAAATCCTCTTTTCCAATGCCTTTTTCCTTCCTGCTTGGGATCTTTTATGATTTTGGTAAATTTTTCGTAAGGAAGCATATCTAGATTTACTAATCGAAACCCTAACTCATCGGCTAGATCCTCCACACCCATATTCAGAAGAACGGACCAGGTTACTCCCATTCCAGAACGTGCTCCTAAATCAATTTCTTTTGCACCTTTTTCTTGTAAGCGAGTGACAAGCGTTCTCAGAGTATCGATATGAGTTGTTGCGGGATATGGATCAGCACTGTTATAATTTGCTTTCAAAGCTATATGCTCATCCTTTACATCTAAATCAAATTGATCAAGAAGTGTATTAATCCCTTCTACTCTGTCCTCAGTCTTTATCAGATATATTTCTGCTTTCATAATTACCACCTCAAGGAGACCTCCCAACTTGTTGGGGGGAGGAATTGCGCCCATTAAGTGTTTTTGAAGGAGTTTTTTACCTTTCCTTTATTCTTTCTAAATTCCATATTGAAAACTTGTAAATTATAACTATCGAATTGGGTAACTTCTAAATTTGATTAGAGGGAGGTTAGTTTTAACTCTAAATCCATAGAAATTGCACCAACTTCGTGAATTTGTCCTTAACATGGCATAAATAAATAGGATTTGAATTTTTATTAAGTATAGGAGCCAATATGCTTAACAAAACTCTTATTAGCATCACTCAGCTTGTTAATTAACTGCATATCTGCAGTATATAAATTTGTTTGCATCATTTTGGCTAGTGCAATATATGCGGAATCATAAATTGTTATATCATCTTCTATGGCAATTTCTGTGGTTTCTAGAAGTCTTTCCTCATTAAACGATAAAATTTTGATCCCATAATGTAATAAACTCTTACCGACTCCTTCCAGCTGATCCTTTTTAATTCCTTTACTGGAGTATCTTATTGCATTTAATACTTCAAATGGCAAAATAGTAGGCGATATCAACTCAATTTTTCTCTCAATGTAATCATCTCTCAAGTGTATTGCTTGTTCTCTGAATTCTTCAATTAAGAACCACTTCACGACTACGCTTGCATCAACTACTACTTCCATCTGATTATTTCCCTCCATCTTCTAATTTCCTCGGTGCTCTTCCATCCTTTATCTGGAGTTAATACGAACCTTTCATTGAGCAAAAGTGCCACTGCAAGATTTTTTTTCTCCTCGTTTTCAATAACTTGCTCTATTGTCTTTCGCAATACTTCGCTCCAGTTGATATGATCAATGCTTTTCATCTTCTCCTTTAATTCCTTTGAGATTCTGAAACTAATTGTGCTCATTTCATTTCCCCCAATTTTGTACTTACATGTAATACAAGTTCATATTGTATTACATTATATATATGTTATATGTTAAAAAAGAAAAGTATAGCATTAATTCAATTATGACCCCCCTGAAGTGAATACATCTTCAGCAGTACACTTTTTAAATTAAAAAAAGTTCTAACCATCTTCATATTCTTCCCCTGTCGGAAGGGGGACTCCCGCCGCATAAACTAAAAAGATAAGACCTTGAGGTAATTGTATTATCCTACCAAAGGAAACGTCTCCCCTTCAGTGGTGCATTTTTTAACTATTACGAAAGGTTCTTAGTCATCCTCAGTATCCTCAGTATCCTCAGTATCCTCAGTATCCTCAGCTTCTTCAATTCTTTTATCTTTCATCATACCAACTTTGGCAATAGCGTGTGCCCGTCCAGCAGGGTGGTCAAGTAATTCTGGATGTTCTGCAAGATATTCATCCACCTCTTCTTGATTTACCACGCTGAACGGTGTTCCATGCTCTTGTTGATCTGCAACAAGTTTTTCTTTTAGGGTCTCAGTAAGGGCGTGTTCTCCAAGGGCGATAAAATCTTCTATCTCTTCTGTTTCAGAAAAGGCTAACAGTTCTTCAAGGTCACAATGAAACGCAAATTGACCGTCATAAAGCAGAACTAAGAAGTATTTATGAAGTGGAGAGTCACAACTCCCATCACAAGTGCGAATTGTGACAACTGGGGATCCATAACTTCTGTCTTCCGTGCGAAACGCTTCTAAAATAGAGGGTGCTGAGAGTAGTTCTTTCGAAATTTGCTTGATATCCCATCCCAGAAGCGCATTGGTTTCTTTTTCATCTTCAATGAAAGCGAATTCTCCCAGTTGGACAAAGTCTGTGTCTTCTGTTTGAGAAAAAGCAACTAACTCATCATAACTACAATGGAATGAATGTTCATCATCAAACATCGATACGAGGAATTGTTTGTGCATCGGAGAGTTGCAACTCCTATCACAAGGGCCAATCATAACAAAGGGTGTGCCCCAAGCCCATCCAGGTGTTGTACCTGTTTGCCCACCAAGAAGCTCCTTTGAAATTTCACAAATCTCGCGTCCAAGATCTCGAAGCATCCGTTGTTCTTCTCTTTTTTGTCTCTCCTTTCTTGTCTTTTCCTTCTCCTGTTTGCTACGTTTCGTATACTTCTTTTTTTTGTGCCTGGGCTTTTTCTTGGGCGTTTTCTTGGACGTTGTCATCATGATCGCTTCAAAAACCTAAACAATGTGATTAATTCTAATCCCAATATATTGGGTTACAGAAAGTATAATAAATCCAACGCAATTCATCCATCAACATAAGGTGGTTTTCGTGCAGAGGATTGATAAAGAGAGTTCTCAAGCAATTTTTGGTCTCACCGACAAAAATAAACAAAAAATTGTTGATTTATTAATAGACTTAATTGGAATCCAAACCCCCGTACCCCCTGGACTCAATTATGAAAAGGCAATTGAGTTCTTATCCCCAAAATTTGAATCATTTGGATTCACCTGTACAAAACATGTTATGCCAGAGAATATTTTTTTAGAGAAGCAAAAATCCACTAATCAATTACTTGATGGACCTCGCATTAATCTTCAAGCTGAGAAAAAGACTGGAAAGAAACCTGGTCTTGTTCTATACGCACATGTTGATGTTGTTCCCGTACAGGAAGAGAGTTGGACAGTTCCTCCGTGGGAGGGTGTGATCAAAGATGAAAAAATGTATGGCAGAGGTACCTCTGACTGTAAATCGTCAATAGCCGCAATTCTTGGTGCATTAGAAACCATTTCAGTTTTGGAATTAGATGAAGCTTTTGATCTAAATATTCTTATTACCACTGATGAAGAAGTAGGACCATATTCTGGTTTATGCTGGCTTGCTGACATGGGTGTGGTATGGGGAGATTATTTCTTCTGTCTGGATGGAAGCTCAGATACATTAGGGATTGGTGCTAATGGGATGCTCCAATGGATGGTTGAGGTTCACGGAAAATCGGTGCATAGCGGCATTAGTTTTCTCGGGCAAAACGCGATCGAACAAACAAACCTCATCATTAACGGATTTTTAGAACTTAAGAATGAAATAGAAAAAAGAAGATCGGCTATGCCTAGTTCTCCTGAGGTACAGAGTCAAACAGGAGGCAAACGAAAACA
>JAEORY010000577.1 GCA_016840645.1 Candidatus Borrarchaeota archaeon
ATAAGTGCATCTGGGGTTCTAGGTTCGCGTGAAGGAACAATTTTCTTTGACTCATTAAATCATTCTTATTAGATGAGTGTTTATTCTCTCGTGCATTTTCCATTTTTTCTCGCTCGCGCAACGATATTTCAGGTTGAAGAGTTGAAAAGGGAATGGTTATCTGTCTTTATATTCCGTCTTCAGGAATGGAAACTCATACTATTAAACTGTACAAATAATTTTTTTCTCATTTCACTATCATTGTAAACATGTCACGCCCGAGGAGTAATTAACTTATTAATTAAACCAATAAAAGGAGTTAGAAATTTTTTGAAAGTTGGCTTGTTGAATGCTATTTTTTCAGTGTAAAGATGTAATTTGTCTTGTTACCTATTCTTTTCAATCCATCGTATAAATATGCGTATATGTGGTAGATCCCCGATTCTTTGGGCGTGAACTCAGCGGTGTAGCGTGCTTCCTCTCCGACGGGAAGATCCTTTATATCTATTGCGGCCTGCTTTTCAGACTTTCCTGATGGGGTTTCAACCCAAAATTCCAGTTTCAGATCCGTACTTTTTTGCATGCCCTTAATTGTAGCCTCGGCGCTGATGGTCTTGCCAATTGCCGTATACGGGTTTGAAAGCACTAGCAGGCGTCCGATTTCCGCTTTTTCCTCGCTTAAACTTATATTTGTCCAACTGGATTCCCACCAGAAATATTCTCCATCCTTACGGGCTTTGATGGTGGCATATACATTAGCTGATCCGTATACGTTAACTCGGAAAACCACATTTCTTTCTTTATTCGGCTCTAACTCCGATAGGTAGTGTCCAGCCCCAAATAATCCTGTTAGATTATATGTATCCAGAGAGTGCAATTGTATGTCAAGTTCTTCAAGAGTTTGCGTTCCTATGTTTTTCAGTCTCAACGTTAGCCAGCTAATCCCTTTATCTACAACCTCAGGAGTCACTTCGTACTCGATAGGATACTTCCATCTCACAAATTTTGATGCCATTTTCCATTCACCTTCAATTTGATTGTCAACATTATACATTATATGCTTACCAGCTTATAATGGTATGGACTTATGCATTTAAGTGCTAAAGGTACGATCTTGAGATGTGGGTGATTATGAAAAAGTGCTGCATATCGCAACTGGTTCAACTTTATTAATCTAAAGGGTTACTTTCTTTGGCTTGTATCTCTCTGGAATTATTACAGCAGTCTCTGGCATCTGCCTTTTTACTTCCTTTTCAAACTCCTTGTTCTGACCTCCGGAGCCATGAATGGCGACGGCATACGTTGGCTTGGCATCCAGGGCCATTCGTAAGGCGTCCTTTGGCGAAGCGGTTGGCGAAGGGTTACCGGTGGGGAGGAAAGCTATTTTTGAGGTGTGTTCCTCTAAGGGGACATATCCAGAGTCCCCGCAATGCAGTATACTTAGTTCTCCGGTCTTGACGTGGTAGAGGTTTATTGGCCCACGGTGGACACCGCTGACCGCAGCCACCTTGAAGTCTCCGATGCTATACGTACCTCCCGGCTCAGCGGATATCAGCTTATCAGCGGGTAATTTCCCCTTCAGATCATTGGCCACGGAGGGCTCAGCGACGACAAAGGCTTCCGTTGTGTTGAAGATTTCAAGGGTTTCCTTCAACTTGTAGTGGTCGTCGTGTCCATGCGTGAACAGCATGAGGTCCAGGTTCTGCATTGCGTTTATCTCGTTGCTCGTCAGGAGGTTGGCCACGTCGAAGGCTATGGTCCTTCCCTTCATCCTCAGAATGACACCCGAATATCCGAGATACATGAAGGCTATCTCCTCCTCTTTCCAGCTTGACCCAAGGGATAGTGAAAAAAACTCCTGCATAGAGCCTGATTTACTTTGCTTCCACATTATTATACACTAAAAGCAAATGCATACTATTTAATTAACAAATCGAATATACTGACACGCAAGCAGTGCCATCTATTGTCGCGCGCGCGCGCGAGGCTAAATCAGTAAAGTACGCGCGCGAAAGCGAAACACAAACAATTTATCGCGCGCAACTACCTAGTTTGAATCCTAAGAAAGCTGGAGAAAGAAAGAAAAAACTCCGTGGAGAGTAAACTATGTTGCACAAACTTGTCAGACTGCAGGCGTATCTTGCGCGCGCGAAGGAAAACGGCATCTCAAAGGTTACAAGATCAATTCAATGAAATGGTATCTGAATGATTTCCCAATTTACTGGCAAGCGCGAGAAGATGAGTTCGCGTGCGCGAGTTGAATTCGCCGATATTTTCTAAAATACTCTAGCGTTCGAATGTGGTGTAGCGATGTAATATGTGTTATTACTTATAGATTAACGAATGCCCTGGTGCGCACGCTCATAAGATCAATGTTTGTATTTTCTTTCAGAACACTCTTCTTGGTAACTATAACTGATATGGCTCCTTCTCGTAACGCAGATTCTATGCATTCAAGGATGCCATTCAACCCGTCATCGGTGACTTCATTGTAGCAAACACCGTCTCTCTGCTTGTGTGAGCTGAAGCCCGTCACGTTCCATCGATAGCTGTTCACATTTGCCTCCTCAACCAGCCGAGTAATATTATCGACATAGCGTTCGAGGATTTCAGGATTATTGACTTCAATGTTACTAATGTAGATGAACGTGTAGCCTTTCTCTATAGATTCATCCCACTTTTCTATAAGGTAATTATCACGGTAACCTATTTCGATGATGATATTTGGAGGGATAAATAGGTCGATTTCTGTGCCTAGCATATTGACGTTGTGATGTACATCTAGGTGTTTCTTTTTGAGGGCAAGGAACAAGGTGTATTCCTCTTGTGTTTTGAAACCTAGGCGTCGGGCTTTTTTGCTGAGTTTTCGAGTCATCGCTTTTTTCCTTATGTTGTATGCGAATTGGAGATAAATTCGGTTAAAGAACTTTTATTGATTATTGATTATCAAAATATAGTATGAAACCAGTAGCGCATGTTTGCTATTTTGGTTCGAATTCTCGCGCGCGAATCCACGCCGATGCCCATTACGATGACGCCTGAGAAGCCGGTGAGGCGCGCGCGACCCATAATCATTAATACTTATTTGTGCGCATTAATACACATGAGAACGGGTTCTAGCAAACCTAGGTTGAACATAACAATAGACAAAGAGGTTCTTGAAAAAGCGAGAAAGATGGCAGATGAGAAGCATATATCGCTTTCCAGTTTAATTGAGAATTTTCTTGAATTCTTCGTGGATTCGAAGGTATATTGTTTCA
>JAEORY010000578.1 GCA_016840645.1 Candidatus Borrarchaeota archaeon
GTGAATTTCCAGAAAACGCACACCTTGTGAGCAAACCAGCAATAAGCCTTGCTGAAGAACTTCACAGTTCCAAAAATGACATAGCACACAAATTTGCCAGGTTGCCACCTAGGACATTTATAGTACCAGTCATCTGCCCATTCATCACACTTCCAATACCTATTATCACGCTTCTCCGCACACTCTTCGATTTCTTTCCCTGCATACGCTCTACACGGGAGTATTATCATACATTACCTCCATTTATAAATAACCAGTTATTTCAAAGATATACCGTTAAGAGCGTCGATCTCGTGGTTACTCGATTCTTTCTCAAAAAATTATAACATTTTTTTAAAGATGTCATGAGACAGCGTTTCACTGGTTCCCTCCACACCATGTTTTACAATCATTCCTTATAGAGCAGGAATCTTGAAATCTAATCACCTTTGTAGAATTCTGGATAAAAGTTTTTTACACATTCAGGACATATGCTGTGACTGAAGTCAGCTTCAGAGTGATCACGGATATACGCTTCAATTTGATTCCAATATCCTTTATCATCTCGTATCTTTTTACAGTGAGCGCAGATGGGGAGCAAACCACTCAATATTTTTACCTTTGCCAAGGCTTTCTGAAGCTTATCTCTTTCATATCGAAGATCTTCTTCGCTTTTTTTCACGTTTCTAAACAGTAAATCGTAAGGCCTTACCAATCCAGTTTCAATAATGGCTTTGTAGATGAGGTAAAAGGAGACGATCTTAAGAATATGGCCAATCAAGTTGGAAAGGCCATAGGCATGAATATAAAATGTAAAGGCCAGTTCTGAGATTATGGTGACGGCAATAGATGCGATTAATATCTTAAATACGCCTTCATCGAACTCTTTACGCTTTTGAAATAACAGGATTATAGCTCCTATAAGAATGCAAGAGATGATATATTCGCTGATTTTTTTAAATAGGGTAAGTCCTGCACCTTCTACAAAACATGTTGGAAAAACATTTTCAAAGACTGATACCACTGAAAGGAAAAAGACACCGATATAGATAGCAAATATTAGGCGAATTCTTATCGCTCGCCCAAAGAATAAAGGAGCTATCAGAAGGGAGAGACTTTCCATATATCGGGCAGCAATCCAGAGTTGCGTAGCTAAATTAGTGTCGTATCCTTTAAATATAGCCATACCTTTGTACCCTAGTGTATGCAGTAAGTCTAAACCCGCAATAAATAGATAAGCAATGCCAAGAAAAAGAAGATAATTGTTGTCAAGAAATCTTCGTGAATTCCAGGCAACCATAAAGATGCCGCAGGCTATGATAATGCTATATATTTCAGCGATGCTGTGGAAAAGAAGGTAGTGATAAAGGCTTAAAAGATAAATCCCAAGTGGAATGAAAATTCCATATATAGCGATGACCAATTTATTGGTAACGATTGGCCCACATGATTTCTCTTCTACAAGCTTACGTTCAACACCATCCTTTTCTAACTCATGTGCTCTTTGTTTCATATCTTCATAAGGTGGCTTTTTTGCCATGAAAAAATCATCCGATTGGTCCTAATATTTGAAATCTTGCATGGGAAAACAGAAAAGAAGGATACTAATATTTAGAAGAGATTTGTACTACCAAATCCCATATATTGTGGCCGTTTCAGTATCCGAATTTTTGAATGTTTCATACCATATGCTCATTCTGTACACCTTTAAGTATACGCATGTGATTCAAAATATCAACCAGTTTTCTTGCCTGACGAAACAGAGTGCTATGCCAAGGTAGGTAGGTTAAGGCATTATGGAAAAGTGGCGCTTTTGCTTTTTTGTCAGTGGCATGTGCGCCTAGTTATCATACAGTTCGGATTAAAGATTACAGAATAAATCATTCAAGGCTCAATCAGAATCGGCTCGGACTTTTTATTGAGATGGCTTAATTATTTTTACAGTCCATTCACCAGCCGAGGAATCTTCCGAATGTGCCATACTCCAGGTTCCGAAACCTTGCGATTTAGAAATGGTTCCCTTTGGGGTCAACAACGTCTCCAGATTCAGTTTTATCTGCTTAATTTCTGTATCTTCCAATCAAGGTGTTTGTGGTATATCATGTTGGGAATGCCCACTGGGAGCCCCATTCGATTCGGACAATCCCAAGGCTCAGGATTAACCGAAGGACCTAAAGGATCATTCCAGCTGCGGTCACCCGTGAGAAGCGTTTGTTTATTCTTATACGTACACCTTTCAGCAGTCATATCCTCAAGCATGTACAAGGCCTCATGGGTGAGCTCTGATCTTCCTTTGCAGGACTGGCCAAATAGGGGAATCTTCGATTTATATGTATATATGACATGGCTCCCTTCCCACTCCCCGAACGCAATGTTATAGAAAGAAATATCTGACGGATCGTCTTTTGCCTTGAGAGAGAATTCTAAAGATACCTTCATGCGGATCCTGCCTTGTTTACTTGCGTTCCAGGACTCTTGAAGTCCCCCCACAGCAGTTTGTCGGAAGCTGTCATTTAGATCGATATACGCATCTTCAGACTCGTATAGAATCTGGTCTTCATCGGATTTTTTGAGATCAAACGTGGCTTTAATAGACATAGAATAGAGTCTATTTGCCTTGTGTTCCTTATAGATTCCCGACACCTGCTCAGTATAGGTAATAATCCCCTCCCATCGGTCGCACAAAATGTCGAACTTTTCGCTTGCAATCTCTTGCTCAGGTATGAAATTGACTACTGTACGAGGGTCATTATTGCATGAATTATGGATGGTGATCGTTTCAGTTTGGTTTCTGCACTCTTCAGGAGCCTTGTAAATCATATCGATTGCACCGTCTTCAACCTCAAATACACGATAACCATCTTGTGGAGTTCCGTTCAGGATTTCCCCTTTCTCGGCCTTTACTAGTATTCGTTGCCATGGTTGCGAGCTCCTGCTCTCCTTATCAACAATATCCCGCACATGGATAGTCATCTTCTTTCCTGCCATGATCGGGTCCTTTTCAGGATCGACATTGGCACGCTCTGGTATCCGTTCGTAGTCGTACATTAGTTTATCAAGTGGTAAAAACATGGTAGCGAGTGTTCTTACAGCGTCTAACCCATCGCTCACAGATCCAGTCCAGGAAGTCTGTCCCTGTTTAACAACCTGCCCATGGTGATGATCGAAATACTGCATTTTCAAGGTATAGCTCGCTTCCGCCCCTCCTTTCTCACTGGTAATAAGATTTCCAATAAATAAATAGTCGAGGTCGA
>JAEORY010000579.1 GCA_016840645.1 Candidatus Borrarchaeota archaeon
TGGCGCGGTTTAACCCCGACCTCATAAAATTCGGCACATGCTGTGACTGTGCCATCGCTTTAACCTCAAGATCGCCCACAATAAGGGTATTTGCCTTGGTGTTCTCCACTACCTTCTTGCTGAGTTTGTGCTGGAAATCCTTGAGTTGTGCATCACGCTTCCGCTCGTATTTGTGTTTAATACGGTTGAAGAGCTTCCACCGTCTACTGTATTTCTTGCACCTGTCCCGCCTTGCTTGTATCCTGGCGATTTTGGGATTCCAGTATTTGTCTGGACGCTGGTTTTTCACCACCAAGAATTTCCCCTGAGAATTGACCATGGTAACGATGTTGGTAATGCCCAGGTCTATCGCCTGATACCGCCTGTTGTCCACATGGAGCGATACTTCCAACTCGTAGGTGATGGTCACAAAATACCGCCTTCTCTGTGCAGAAATGGTGACCTGTTTTACCTGCGTATCATCAAAAGAGAATTTTTCAGGGATGGCAAACTCCAAAGGTATATCATTGTAATTATGGGAAAAGGAGATTTTTCCATGTTCAAGCTTGAACCCAGACTGGTTATAGACCATGTTGGTGAAATACTGCTTGCCTTTGAATCGCGGGGGGCGAGCATCGGCGTGCCCATTTTTCCAAAGGGCAAAAAACGACTCATAATCCGCGGCTAACGACCTAAGAACGTACTGTAAGACCTTAGAATACACCCATCTATATTTAGGGTATTGCGCTTTAATCATTGGCAGGTCGTTTTGCTGCTTTCGATAGTTCATACCCTTAATGCCGTGTCTATAGGCGTCCCTTCGTTCGGCAAGGGCAAAGTTATAGATAAGTCTGCATTTCTCCGAGAGTTTCCAAAGCACCTCTTCCTGTTCTGGCGTCGGAAAGATCCTGATTTTTTGTGTCAGTTTCATAAGCTTCACGCAGACTCTTGTACCAGTACTTCTAACCCAAAAAGCTATATAAAGCTAGCGGCCTTCATCCCCCACCTATCGGAAGGGGACTCCCGCCGATTAAGTTAAAAATAATTCTACTAGTTAGATCCCTGTTTAGAAATACAGATTGTACATGGTAGTGAAAATTCATGAAAAAAGAATGTGAATGTGGGAGTATTTTGGAAAAAGCAATGACTGATTTTAAAGGCACAAAAGAGATACCCTGCTGGAGATGTCCCAAATGTGGCACAGAGTTTTTTGATGCGGAGCAAGTTGAGGTTTTGGATAAACACCTAACGGAAATAAGAAACCAGCAATTAAATAACTCATTAGAGGACGATGAGGAAGAAGAAGAAAAAGAAAAAAAGAACATAAAGGATGACAAAAGTTCAATGATTAAATAATGAATTGTAAAATGACAATATTGAAGTAATGAATCAATATTGAAATTAAGAATGCTTTTTCTATCTTGAGTTGTTTGCTTTTTGCAATAACATATGTTATTATAAAGAGTAGCCAAATTTGGAAGAAGAGTTGAAACATTAATTGAAAAAATTCATTCCCAATTCGATAAATCCCTCCAAACCTCCATAGAAGAATATAAAAAATAAGTGGAAACTGCGCGCATAATGTACCTGTTAATGTTCCTATACTAAATATATTTCTTTTAAAAATAAGTCCACAGAAGATTTCTATGAATAAATAGATGTAAAACCATCGAACAAAGCTAAGAATAAACACCATTGAAAATAAAGAGACCGAACTTTCAGTGAAAAATAATAAAATTGTATTTAGTTCTGCAAGATACGTAACGTATGATAGAAGAAAAACTATCAAAATACCAAAAGGTAAGAATTCTTTTGGTTTTTCTAGAATATAGTCGACAATCGGTTTAAGACTTATACCATAAAAAGCTTTGAAAAGCACTGTTTCGTCGGTAGTTGTTATGTCTTCGCTTCGCTCCATTAATTTAAGTGCCTCAATGCCATGAGAAGTAAGGAGATATCTTTTCTGATCATCTTGTGAAATAAAGTCGCCCAAATTGTCCAGATGATAATATAGTGTTCCGACCTTAAGGTTGAGGGACTTCTTAAAATCTGTAAAAGTGGCATATCCTTTCTCTGCAATGAGTCTAAGAATCTTGCGACGAATTGGATGATTAAGAACTGAATGTACATCTGACATGCCACAGACCCCCCTCAAGGAAGCCTTTGCACCTTTAGGGTGGGAAGGAATTGAGGGTGTTTTTTCACTTGTATTCGGGTCTCTCTATTTTTAAATATATGTTCTGAGATATAGATATGTGGTCTCAAGGCACACCTCTCGGAGAAGTGGAAACGGTTAATGACTGTAGAGTGATGAAGAGTAAATTGATATAGCCCGACTCTAGATGAGGATTACAGGGCTGGGGTCTGGTAAACGCCCCCGTGATATAGCGTGTGATGACGTTGAAACTCTTCTGCTGCATGGAAGAGGACTGAAACTAAGTACAGCTACAAGCCTCACGCGAAAGCAGTGAGGTAGTTTACTATTCTTCATCTGAATCCCTGTTTAAACTGTTCTGTCTTTTTGCTACTTTTCTATTCAACTTTTTCAATAGAAATCAGATTATTCATTAAAAACTGATAAATAAAAAATAAATAGATTGAGGTTTTAGGCAAAAAATTACTTTCTTCTACCTATATAAATTGCGACAACAACTACGACAATCACTACAAAGGTAGCATAAATACCAACCATTGAGTTAGAAAGAAGTTCAGTTCCAGTTTCACCAATAAGCGCAATTTCTGCTGATAAATCACCAATTCCAATAGTTGGATCGTGATCTAAGGTGTCTGTGAACGACGGGTAGTTAAACCAGACTTTTAAACCCTTCGCTTGTTCCGTCTCTTCAGAATTTGCTACTACTGTAACAGACTGCCCATCAGCTGATGCCGAATCTTCATAGGCAAAGAATGCTTCTCCAATCTGGTAACCATTATTATTTTCTTCAGTGATATCTGAGCTATTATCTGTAGTAAAATCAGTGCGTAGCGCTAACCTGTTTTCTTCACTCGCAAAGTTCCAATTTTCTATATAAACATCTATCTTCATTTTATTTCCATCAGCAGCACTGATATGACAAGTTAAGACGATCACTAGGTTATCTGAGGCGAGTTTCATTTCATTTAGAGATTCTTGCTGTCCAGGTGGTTCATCCGGCTGTTGTCCAGGCTGATCTGGAGATTCCCCAGGAGGTTCTTCGGGTTGTTGTCCAGGCTGATCAGGCTGTCCTTCTTGCTTGCCACGTATTGGTCCAAC
>JAEORY010000029.1 GCA_016840645.1 Candidatus Borrarchaeota archaeon
AGAGCTCCTTCTGGACATGATGAGGCGGAGGCGGACTTGCGGGAATCGTGCAATTATGGCAAGTTACCAATTGCATGGTGGCGATAGTAGATGGCAAGGGTATTGGAACGGGAGAAAGATCAGGAGCTCCTGAATCGGCTCTAAATTAGAAAAGTCACCGAAGCCTGTTTCAAAACACACATCTGTAACTGAAGGCAGACTGTTTAATCTTAGTATTTCGGCAGCTCTGCAAAGCCTAAAACAATTTAGGAATTTTTTGAATGGCATTCCAATCTGAGCCGTAAATATTTTTTCAAAATGATACTTACTCAAAAATATTTTGCTTGCAGCTTGTTCGAGTGACACATCTTCCTGGTAATTTAACTTAGCAAAATCTAATACATTTTGAATTCGGGAAGAAAATGAAGTGTCCCTTTTAAAAAAAACAGAAATATTGCTATTGTCTTTTCTAATAAATATTTCAAATTCTCTTAAAAAATTGAGTCTTAAATACTCTTCAAGCTTTTTTCTCATTCTTTCGACATGATTTTCATCGGGAAGTGGAAGAATAATAATCATATCGCCCATTGCTCTGTCTGCGTCTTTATTCTATTGGCTAACGATTCCTATAGAACAAAAGCTCCTTTTAGTCCAATTCGATTATTAGTTTTCGGGATACGAAACATTGGAGAACAACTTCTTTCCCTGGATACATTGTCTATGCCATGCACAAAGTATCTTGCCTATCCCTGTAAAGCCAGAAAAGTTTCAATGGCCTGCGATGCGTTGTCTTCAGATTCCATAAGGAAAATTATGTTCGCATTAGGATTAACGGTTGTATCCTCAATGTCCTCATGTAACGCAAGGATTTATCAGAGCATGGACACTCAGGAAATCAGGAGATTCTTCCTTCCTCTTCATAAATGGAGAAAGACTGATGCAAGATTATTAAAGCTTATCTTATCAAATTTCAACAACACTTGTTGCTGGATCTCTATCCGGTAAACCTGATGCCGGGTTTCTTTGCTTATTTCTTCTTTATTAGTTGTTTTATCATTTTTTCGATTTTCTCTTGCTTAGGATTGATTTCCAGCGATTTTTCCCAGGCGCGCAAAGCCTGATTATTATTCCCAAGCTCAAGATAACACTCTCCAATAGTGTTCAGAATCTCTGCGATATTGCCCCGATGAGAGAGGGCCTTTTGATAATAGGTAATGGCCTCCTCAAGCTTGCCCACTTCTTTTGAGGCTCTGCCCAACTGAAAGAAAAGGCTAAAATCCTCCTGACCCGCTTGTTCAAACGGCGTGAGGATTTCCCGCACCCTCTGAAATTCTTTGAGGGGAGCGAGAATTCTTGTATAACCCATAGCATATTCCAACGAATCTGGGTCCTTTGTATAGGCTTGGGCTAAGGCGTCGTGAGCCTTTTGCACATCTCCCTTGTTCAAATATTGATTTCCCAAGACATAAGCGTAATAAGGATCGACGGCATGCGGATTAGTCTGAGCAACGATCCAGGAGCTGGGAAGAGCAGCGGTTGTGACCGAGAAATTCTCTCGTGCAGAATAAAGCTTCTGTCCCATATGGCTAAGTAGGGAAACCTCGATCGTATAGGTTCCGGCCGGAAATTTTTGAAGTGGAATTTCCTCGAGAAAATCGCGGTTGTTGCCGAATTGCTGAATATCCTTACGTTCTCTCTGAAATACCTTCTCACCTGAATAGAAAGTAAATTCCAGCCGTCCCCTTGCTTGCATAGCTTGGGTTAGACCATAGATCTGGAAGAATATGAATAACGTATCTTTTTGAAGGAGAGTATTGTTGACCAAGGGATAGATCTGAAGATCTCCTACCTGATAAGCTCGTGTGGATTGGCTGTAGGGCGAATCTCGGTTGACTTTTCTGGCTAAAACCATCGGGCTCATCTGCAGATTCTCCCCGTCGGGCACTGAGAGTTTTTTCTCAAAAGAGGTGAATTCTTTGGTCACCATGTTTTCCAGCAATAGATTGAGAGTATAATCTCCCGGAATCACGGGGAAGGAATCGCAGAGCTGGAATGAACTCTTTTCCAGGACCTTCAACTCATTCTCTTTTAGCTCCAAAGGAACACTCCTTTCTCCCTGATAGATAGTTTTCCCCTCCCTGTCAGTCAGGTGGAGGGAGGCTTTAAGATTCGTAAAGTATTTATCTGCATAGGAATCGATCGAGAGGACCTCGGGCACAATGATGTAATTCACAAAGAAAAGACCAGAGGGATCCTGAATAACGCTCGCCTTGGCTTGATTCCCAATGTAATATACGGAATAACTGACCTCCACCACAGCCTTATGCTCCAAAAACTCATAGGCGTAGTCATCATCGACCTTTTTATGGGGATAACTGGCGACCTCTCCCAGCAGTATGGTCGACGGAATTATATATTCCGGACCACTTCGTCCCGGAATGTTGGACAGTGAGGCCTCAGCCAAATCCAGCCCCACATTGAAACGTAATATTGCGTACGCGCGAGCATCTCTTTCATCTATATAATACTCTTCCATTTTTTTTAATTCTTCTGGCTTTAATAGCTTTTCTATCCCAGGGAATTCAGATCTTCTCTGTGTAAATGGAACAAGACTTTTTGGTCCATCGGCAACTGGGCTGTAGAGCTCGAACTCCCCGGTTCCATGTCGTTGAAAGAACAGGAGCCGGTAGCTCGGTGCCTGCCCCAATTTCGGATTGCCGGAATAATACCAAATCTCTATGGGATTTATGTCTGATGTTATGAATCTTTCCACGTGGGAGGGCCGGCCCAGCGCTATGTAATACTTTCCTCTATCAGTTCTCCAGCCCTTGAATGGGATTCCTCGTCCAAATACTTTATTTGCATATTCAATCCTTCTGTAGTGTTCATCTTTGAACTCATTTCGAGGTGTGCCTGGCGTCGGATCTCTTTGTTGCCAGAACTCTTCGATGAAGAGGTCTCGTTCCTGGTCATTTTCGAGTTTAAAAAAAACCTCCCTTTCTATGGGGGTTATGATATATACCACTTCTTCTTTTATCCATTTCTCGTACTTCTCTGGAAGTTCGGTATTTAGTTTTGGATTGAGAGCGGGGAGAATGATAAATGGCCAGAGTAAGCCGATACATAGCCCAATTTTCATTTTATAGACTCCACAAGTTTTTTTATTTTTCTCCAATGGCTTCCCTTTCCTTTTTGTCATATAAATGACTCTATATTAGCCTGAATGATGATCAGATCTTTAAAATCTATAAACAAGTCCAGCCCGAAGGCAAAACCCGCTCAAATCAAATGTGGCCTTTTTAATGGTCTTAAACCCGGATGGTGATTCTTTAAGAATTGCTAAATATGGGTATTTTTCATCCTCTAGATAGTAAAGCGTTCCCTTCTCTTTCAAAATTACATCTTTTCCAGGAGGGACCCATCTATATTTTGTTTCCTCTCCATTAAAGTTCGAAATCTTTACATATCTCCCCTGCCCTTCGATTAGAAGGGCTGTTCTTTGATTTAGTTTGAACTCAAGTCCAATTCCTCCATGAAGCCCGAGCGCATTGGCATTCGCCTTCTGACTAATATTATACAAATCTTTCCAGTCCGGAATAAGAAAATAGGAATACTCTGTCAGATAGAGTGCAGTTCCCCCATTAAAAAAGAAAGAGAATATCCGATGAATGGGAAGAGAGAAAAATAATCCCAGTTTAAAAGGTAAAACTCTGATCTCTGGAGTACTTCCAAATTTTGCCAAAAATATGTCCTTTCCAAACACATTGAAAAAATCTGTTCTCCTTGCATAAATATAACCGGTTCCGACCCCGATTCCGACGTGAGGTTTAATATAAAAAATGATATCTCCCGAGAAGTCATATCCCATTTGAAAGGGCTTTATCCTCTTGTCAAGGGTGTAGCCTGCCGAGGAAAAAAAGTCAGCTCTGGAGTTATAAAAGCCCCGGGTTCCCTTATCTATATCTTCGTCAAAAAAAAAGTTGAGGCCTCCACTGAGCTTTATCCTCAAGCCTATGCCTCGAAAAGTTACAGGCTCTTCCTCCCAAAAATTAACTTCTTTTACAATTCTCTCTTCTATTACCTCAACATCGCCTATATGTATGTATCCGATAACAGAATATCCTATCTCATCAGGTCCCATAACCACACGGAACCATTTACCTTCCCTTTCATACGATTCGAGGATCGTTCCCTTCAATACCTCTAATGCAACCGGACTTTCCATATTTGCTTCAAAACGGATATTTGCTTTTTCTACTGAGACCTTCAGTTTCCATTCAGGAGCTCCTTTTATAGCGTAAATTGTAAGCGGAAAAAGGCATCCTGCTATTATCATATAAAGATAACGTTTTATTCTCATTGGGCCCCCTCTTAAGATGGGTACTCCTTCCCCTCAGACCATCAGCAATATGCATTCCAAATAATACCAGATAGAGGCGATTTTTCACAGTGGTATCTCCGTCCTTTTTTTGGAACAGGTGTGGCCAAATTCTAAAAGCATTATTATTACTTTTAGCCGGGAGATGTGCAAAATATCCCGTTCCAAGATTTATCGAATCCATTTAGGCATTCTAAAGCCTGAAGTTTAGTTGAGGGGCTCGTTTTGCATATCTGACTTCTCAAAATCATGAAACTAGGAAAGTAGATTAGATAAGCCTACCGCACATATGAAGATTCGGCTCTCATTCTTTCCGACAAACATCGCACTTCGAAGATCTGGTTATCCTGAAGTAATGTCGAGCATGTGTAATAGCTACTAGAAAATTCTTTATCATATGTGCGGAACGAATAAGAGGAAATGCCCCTATGATGGAGAAAAAACATCCCAATCATGCCGATATCTACTGTGACTAAATCATATTGTTTTCAATATTAACATTTGTGAATAGTCAAAGCTAATTTTCTGTACCTCCGTCTGGCTGTTTATATTGGATAGACCTATTCGTTATATTACTCACTTTAATTGGGCTACCGCCGTTTCGTCCGTTCACAATGTTATATTGAATGGAATTATATCTGATTATTTATTGCTCTAAGATACATAATGAAAGTAATAAAAGGGAAACTAAAAAAGCAACTTCGATTGCCGAGAAGATTGGAATGCTAATGTGCATATTATCAATTCCCTCGACCTGGCCCAACATAATAAATAATAAACTGATGTAAATTTAAGAATACAGCAAACAGCTAGTTTTGATGGAGAACAAACAAATTTTGGAATAAAGAAAAGATTCCATTTTATTTCCATCCCTTCATTCTTTGCTAATATTCTGGCAGTATCTCGTGTTGTCAACGGTTCCAATCTTGATGTCCGATAATGCCTGATAATGCCTGACTAATCCTGACACTGCGGTATAAAAGGAAGAGATCACTAGATATTGGAAGGGCCTTTTAAACCAGGGTTATAATGCTTATAAATTCCCTTAAATTTGATACTGGAGCGTTCACACATTATATTTAATATGTGTTTATTTTTTAGATAAAATGATTCAGAATTTGCTTGGTTCTTATAATCTTCATCAAATATATCCAATTTCCTCAAAGAGCTTTGGATATTTTTCCAATTGCCGCATTTCAGATTAATAATTTCACCCATAATAGAATTAGTGATATTTGAAACTCGTCGGAAAATAGCTTGAGTGTTACTTAAAAAAGGATGAATTGGGCCAATAAAAGTATAAGTGTCAAGACCTGATTGATTTGCCTTTCTCAAAAGCTTGATTCGCTCTCTGGGTGTACTAACTAATGGCTCAAAGGTCCGTGAAACCTTACTATCTAAAATGCTTACACTTACACCGAACTCGCAATAGTTAAATTGAGTTAATAGATCGAAATCTCGCTCAGCTAAGGTGGATTTCGTTAAAATAGAGATGGGGATTTGGTTTTTTAGAAATATACGTAATGAGTCTCTCGTCAAATGTAGTTTTTTCTCAATAGGCTGATAGCAATCCGTGACACTGCCAATCAATACCAATCCACCCTTTTTCTTGATTCTAATCGATTCCTTTTCTAAGAGTTGAATAGCATTGCTTTTCCAATAAACATATGATCCCCACTGGGCTTTTGAGTGACCGAAAAATCTACCCATATATCTAGAATAACAATATAAACAACCAAAACTGCAACCAATATATGGATTATAAACATAGTCGACATTTGGCAATTTGCTGACAGATATCACTGATTTTGCTTTCATTGGGGCTAGTTGAGTATCTGAAAACATCCTTATTTCAAGTACAACAAGTTAAATATAAGTAAATAGATCAGTAATTAACAAATATGGCTGAATGAAAAACATTAATGTGACAGAATTCTTTGAAGTTCACAAAAATTCCTTTTCTGTGAAATTTTTCTCCACCTATTAGCTTTATTACTGGCTAATATGTCATATATATTCTCTTTTGGAACATTACCTAAACGGAAATCTAACAAGGGCTTTCCGCTTTTATTAATAGCCCAAAAGCATGAGGTTACAATTCCGGATGGGGTAATGCCAATAGATTGATTAACTGCACGACACCTTATACTTTTGTTCATTTGAGGCAATAAATATTGGAAATGTAATTCCAATCTAGAGCTAAGAGATATTTTTTTTAAATATCCTACAGAATCACTATACTCCTCTTCTGTCGGGATCTGGTTATTTGTTCCGAAATAAGATCCCACGGGAAAGAGTCTAAGCAGACTCCATTTTTGTACACCGATATTTGATAATAAATTAAATAAAGAGGATAGAATATGTTCATTTGAGTTCTCTGGCCTTAGTACAGTATGGACATCTACATCTATTTTATTTTGAACCAATTTCTTAATCGCATTTAATGAGACTAAACCATATTTCAAAGGTCGCGCAGGATCACTAATTGACGGTGGAAAATCCAGAGTGATATCAATGCTTCTAACGTTTCCTCTTAGTCTTTTAAGTAAAGCATCATCAATGAATTCCCCTGTTGTACTCACGCCTATATTTCCAGCTCCAAGTTTCTTTGAAGCGTATAGAATCAAATTTATATTTTGGGGATCTATCAAAGGATCCCCCCCTGAAAAGTCTATCGAAAAATGATCAGGATCTAATTGATCCAGTATTTCAATTTTCTGCTGATAAGATAGCTCACTAGTTCTTTTTCTGGCTTTTAAATTTATCTGATGAAAATTTTTTACATGAATTGCAGCCATGCAACAAAGTTTGCAAGCAAAAGGACACAAGCGAG
Organism: Candidatus Borrarchaeota archaeon; assembly: GCA_016840645.1. The sequence goes on from JAEORY010000029.1 coordinate 7,191, forward strand.
TCACATTCCAAACAATATTTATTTTATTCCACACTGTATATATAAAAAAGGTCCATTTTTAAAGAGTTTGAAATATTGCTGACCTAAGCGAAAAACTGAAACAACCTAACACTTATTTTCTAATCATTTTTTCTGGACTACAGATTGGGGTAGAGATTGCATTTATTCTGATCATACTCAAAGATTAGGGAGCCGATTTTTTTACAATTATTTTTTTTGGATACTCGTCGTAAATCGAGTCATTTTCTCAAAAAAAGGTTTGGCTCGCCTAGAATAGGAACGCAGTGCATCATCTTTTGTTTCTTTTGCTGGATATTTGATAGCATCTTGTCTCATTGCTTCAGATAATTGTGTTCCAAGATCAATTTCTAACAGATTGGCGAGCGCGATCAGGCTGAATAAAACATCACCTAGCTGTTTAGGCATTTTTTTCATCTCAATGGGCTTTGTTGTTACACCTTCATGATACAAAATGTATTCGCATAGCTTCCCAACCTCGCGGGTAAGATGAGCACCTCTTTGAGCTGGTGTTATTATGTCCCATGCCCTTTCTTTTGTGAATTCCCGAACTCTTTGTTGAGCCTCTTTGAAATCCATTTTTCCTCCCTTACACTTTAATTACTTTGCCTCCTCCTTCTGAGGAGGTTTTCCTGCAAAAACATAGCAATGTGCTTGCTTTCCTTTTCCTTAAACTATGATGCCGACATCTTAAAGGATCTGTTGTTATCTCGTACTACTCCCAATACAATACGCGCCGTTATCGTAACCTTCTCTATGTGCTTGAGCCAAAGTATCCGGATTGAAAATCTTTGCATGTCCGGTCGCAATTATTTCATTAATATGACATTGTGGCTTCTCATTGTCTAGATCGTGAACCTCTTTTGTATTAGTGTTCCCACAATATCTGTTTCCATATAGTGGCTACCCTGGTCTCCGTCCCATAAAAACCTCCATTTTATTAACACACTAATTTCAACTTTGAATTGCTTTTCCAATGTGTCAACTGGACTTAGAATAATGCCTTATTTCTCCCTTCTATGTCTGATTACACCTGATTTGGAGATGATGAATAATCTCTTAATTATTCGGGGGCACTTTGAACTACTCCCCAAAAACTGGACAACTCAATAAGGTGATAAAATGACCTGCCATAATCTCGGAGGAGGTATGGTAATATGGTCAATATGCGGAAGAGTTACGACGCGGCCTTTCGAGCTAAGGTGGCGCTTGAAGCGGTCAAGGGGGAGAAGACACTGGCTGAGCTGTCCAGTACATTCGGAGTTCACCCCTGTTATTTCTAACATTATATTAACCCAAGAGTCTCACATTGATTTATACGATTTCTCACATTCGCTTAACGTAATCATATGAGCTCAGTAGCCGCGATTCGGCCATGCTCGGCTGAGACGACCTGACATTTTTCACTGGCTGCGGCGATGAGTGCACCTCGGGCCATGTTATTAGCTCTGCGGAGGAGGCCACCGGAGCCTTGATGGATAGCGAGTACGGCCTCGTCAGCGAAGAGCTGGTTTTTGATGCCGGCGATCTCCAGATGGTGTTTGAGGTAGCCGGCCATATCATCGTGTTTGAGTCCCTCAAGATGAGTACGGGCCACGACGCGGGATGCGATGGGGCGAGAAGTGTGATACATGAGTTTGTCCAGCAGATTGGCCTGGCCGGCGAGGATTAGAGGCAGGAGGGGCTTTGAGTCGTGGTCGAACTGGCCTATGATCTGGAGTTGGGCCAGGACCTCGAGGCGCAGGAGGTTGGCTTCATCGATCACGAGCACGGGTGTTTGTTTGCGCTGGGCGGTCTCTGAGATCTGGGTGCGTATGGCATGGGTAAGCCGGGCGATGGAGTTTGAGCGGGAGTCAGTGTCGAGTGCGGTGCAGATTTGGCGCAGCACTTCGAGGGTTGAACCTGAGGAGGCCACCACCGGGATGATGCGGTAGCGTGAGGAGTGGAGCTTGGAGGACGCGTAGCGCAGGGTGGTGGATTTCCCGGCGCCCACTTCGCCTGTGATCATGCACACCGCGCCCAGGCCGATGGTGAAGAGACAGCGGTCGGTGGTTGATTTAATGGAAACGGTAAACTGAAATCCTACCCCCATGGTAAACAGAATTCCCATGGTAATGGTAAGCGGAATTCCCATGCATATGGTAAATAGAATTCCCATATTGGGTGAGCTCCTGTAGGGTGTAGAAAACTCTCTACAGGAGCGGAAATGATACGAGAAAAAATGTACAAACAAGTTCAGAGCTTCAAGCGGCAAGGGCGTTCGAAAAGGCAGATAGCCGCTTGTTTGGGGATGGATCCGAAGACGGTGGCCAAGTATTTTCACATGGATGAGAGAGACTTTAAATCTTACCGGCAGCAGCACATGTTTCGGGAGAAGCTCCTGGAGGAGTATGAGGAAGATATCCTTGAGGTCTACGAGAAGAACGAGTTTAAGCGGCTCAACATGTCGTCTGTGTATGATTATCTGGAGGAGCGATACGGTTCTCTTCCCGGCAACGAGCAAACGCTACGGAACTATATCAACTATCTGATCCAGACGGATAAGCTGCGGCTTGAGGAGAGGCTGAGGAGCTATACCAAGATACCGGAACTGCCCTTTGGGCAGCAGATGCAGCTGGATTTTGGTCAGCACCGGTGCCGCAGTGGTCTTAAGCTTTATATCTTTGCCGGGGTTCTCTCCTCAAGCCGCTATAAATACGTTTCTTTTCAAGGGCATCCCTTTACAACCAAGGATGTCATCGATCATCTGCTCGCCTGTTTTGATTTTTTTGGCGGCATGCCCGAGGAACTGGTGATCGATCAGGATCGATTGCTGGTGGTAAGTGAAAACTCAGGCGACATCATCTACACGGGTGATTTTCGCTATTTTATCGAAGAGCAGGAGATCCGGATCAGCATGGACGGCCGCGGTCGGCTGTATGACAATATCTTTGTGGAAAGATTGTGGCGCACGGTCAAGTATGAGGAGGTTTATCTCAACGACTATGTTTCTGTCCCGGTGGCCAGAAAAGGACTGGGGGATTATTTTGATTTTTACAACACCGAGAGGCCCCATGCCTCCTTGGCTGGGAAAACACCTTTTGAAGTCTATTATGGAATCTTAGGGGTCCGGGATGCCGGATTTGGGCATAGGGTTTGACATGAATAGAAATAAGATCGTGGCTTATATCGGCTCTCAGAGCCTCTTTTTTTTGACATGGCAACAAGAACTGTGAAATCATTCAAAGCAGGTTCAAATATCACCTTAAAGAAGGGCATTTCCTGTCCAGACTCTGGGGAGGGGCTCACTTTATCGTTCATGAAGTTTTACTGATACATTTGTGATTAAATGAATTTTCAGTTTGAACTAAGTATTTGTTGCTTATCTTTTGGGGATATGTCCGATTAAACCCGACTTTGTCCGATTAAAAGACATGAACAAATCTATGTCCAATGCGTAAAATAAAAATAAGTGTGAAGTACGCAAAGGGTGCTAGCTAGTATATACCATTCTTTGAGCTAGTATTTTTGCCCAATGCCTAGTCTCAAGAAAGAGAATAATATCCTCTGGAATTGGAAAGAGATCTCCGCTTATTTAGAAAAAGATATCAGGACTCTCTTTCGGTGGGAAAAAGAACTCGGGTTGCCTATTCATAGATGTGATCCAGAGTCGTCAAAATCAAAGGTTTTTGCATATATAAATGAACTAGATGATTGGCTGAGGAATAGAAAGAATAATAATGCTATTCAAAAAAAATTTCTTATACCTCCTAAAAATTTTTGGTTATACGCTACAATGTCAGCAGTCACCTTAATCTTCATTACAGTAGTAATATTTTTCAAACACTCAAAAAGCCTCAACCAGGACAGACCATACAAATCAATTGGAATTCTCCCTTTTGAAAATGTAAGCCAATCTGATTTTGATGAATATATAACTCAAGGAATTGAGGATGAGCTGTATAATCGATTAGTACTAAAGAGATTTATGAGGATTCAGCGATTATTAAGCTTCCCAGCTGATGATCAAGGCGATTTCTATAATATTGAAATAAAGCCGGATTTTTTTTTGGAAGGGAAAGTACTGAAGAAAAGCCAGAGCTTAAATATCCATTATCGGCTCCTCGATTCGAAAAATGATGAAGTGATTATTGAAGATAGTATTGATAGCGATATCGTAAATATCCCGTTAATTATGAATGTAATATGCGACAAGATTTATAGCTCATTGATCCCATCCTCATATGATCCCACTGCAAATAATAATAACGCTTATTTAACTGATAACTATGAAGTCTTTGATGCTGTTCTTAAAGGAAGATTTTTACTTAAGTGTGTCAATAATGAAGAGTCTGATCCATGGAAGATTTTCCATAAAGGCAAATATTTTTATAACCTAACAACTCGTCAAGGCAATGAGGTGGCAATCGAGCTTTTTAGTAGAGCCATTGATTTAGATGATTCTTTCGCCTATGCCTATATCGGCCTGGCCAAATGTTATAGTAATTATATCAATCTTGGTTGGGACAAGAACAAAAGATGGATCGATAGCGCAGAAAACCTATTGAAAAAAGCCCAGGAATTGATGCCTTACCTACCTGAATATTTCAGCACATCCACAAGAATAAAGCTGATAAAATTTATTGTTTTTAATGAGGACAGTCTAGACTTGGCACTCGAATGCGCATCAAGGGGAAACGAAAGATATCCCTATCATAATGAGACTAATATGATTATGGGATATTGCTATTATTTGAAATTCGGAAGATCCGGTAATCAATCTGATATCTTAAAAGCACTGGAGTATAGCGAACGAGGTTTTTGGTCGTCTCCTCAAAGAGTCTCAAATATTGTTTATCCAGAGTTACTTCTTATAAACCAGGAAAATGATAAAGCCCTCGAAATATGTAAGATCATGATTCCTTCTGATTCTTCAATGATCGCGAAGTTTAAATTAGGAAAAATTTATTATTTTATGGGCCGCCTAAATGAAAGTAAAAGCATATTCGAACAATTCAAGACGCCAGTAGAAAAAAGAGTAGCTGCTCAGTTTTATCTTGGCATGATAGCTGCCAGGGAGAATGATTATGAAAGAGCAAATAAAATAGCTAAGGAATTACTTACACTATCGCCCGAGCTTTACGGAAATTATCTGCTACTTTCTTCAATCTATTATGGGATGGGAAATGAAGAACAGGGGTGGCATTATTTGAAAAAGTTTTTTAGCGGTTCTGCAGAACAGGAAATGAAATTTATATATTTAAGACTAATTGATTTAGATGAAAATTTTAAAGGTGTTTTAGACTTATATAAGTTAAACAAACTTTTAATGAGAGGAGTAGAATCATGAGTGAAAATGATATGCTTAAGATTGAAGTGACACAAAGACTTAAAAGGTGTCTAGAATATGCGAAAGATGCTATTAAAAACTTGCCTCCTGGGGAACAAAGGCAAATCACTGAAGCTGCATTAGATTATATAGACAAAGCTTTCAAGGGAGAACCTCAACCCGAAGTAGAAATGCCTTGTATGCCGGGCATTTTATTAATTCCATAACCTTATTTAGGATTTCTTCATCGATTTGTTATGAAATTAAATTCTATAATTTTAGATACAACCTCTGATTGTAATTTTGAATGCGATTACTGTTATAAATTTAAAGCAAAAAAATATATGGACTTTCCTTTAGCAGAAAGTTCATTACTTTTTTTTTACCCTTTCTTACTGAAGATTCGTATATTAACTTCTATGGCGGAGAACCGCTCCTAGCTCTATCACTAATAATAAAGACAGTTGACCTCATTGATAAAGAATCGAGCTCAGTCAATAAGAATGTAAAATACTCAATAACTACAAATGGGTATCTTCTGAATGAAAAAATAGCTAGCTTCCTTAATGATCATCACTTTACTGTTATTTTAAGTTTTGATGGCCTGGCTCAAAATTTTCATCGTAAAGAGGATACGGTAGACAGAATTCGGCAAAGGCAGAGAATCCTTTTAGAGTGCGAGAATATAGATTTAGTTGTGAACTCTGTATTTACATCCCGATCTGTCGAATTGCTTTCGGATTCGATTTTGTTTCACCTACTTCAAGGCGTTCAGAAAGTCCATTACTCTCTCTCTTATATGCAGGCGTGGGATGAACCGGCCATAAGGATATTTGAAAGAGAGCTCCAAAAGTTGAATGAGTTATCCGTTGAATATTATAAAGAGAAAGGAAAGATTCCTATTCTGAATTACACTAAGGCAAGTAAGAATTGTATTTCGTCTTGTCCCGCTGGCCAGGATAGACTGGTTATTACGTCAACCGGAGAGATTTGGGGGTGTCCTCTTTTCCCTGATCATTTTACGAGGTGGGCAGAATCGGATCTTCGCGAGTTGTACTGTTTTGGATCCGTTAAAGAAAATAAAATTAATCTCCATGAGATTTTCCCACGAATCTCTGCCAATTATGCTCAACTTCGGATGGATAATTACTCGACTTCGAAAATGGAGTGTTTTTTATGTAATATGATCGAATATTGTGCGGTTTGTCCAATAACCTCATCTTTTATAAGATTTGAATTAGTTAAAATCCCTGAATTTATTTGTAACATTCAAAGGATCAAAATTCAAAAAATGTTAGAGTTTTATAATGAAATAAATTCATACTAAGATATAAAAACTCTCTGCACGTGCCAATATGAAACATTCTCCCAGGAAGTATGCGATAAAGGGAAAAATAAAATGCAGCCGAAGATACGTGACATATGAATGAAATTACTGAATAAAAAATACTCAAACGAAGGGAAACATCTTAGCTCCATTGGAAGGCCTCTCAGCACAAGATCTCCTTTCATCAGTTCTCTGAGTTTTCACATGATAGATTCTCCTTACCTAAGAAGGATTAGCCAGCGACCCATTTGACGGAAGCAGAGGCTAAAGGCCTTCATTATCTATTAAAGATACAAAATCAGGGCATATCAGAACGAAGGTGTCTTTTTCAGAGACCAGACACAGAAAAACGGGCGCCCACCAAAAACCATATGAATTCCCTGTAAACCGAGATCAACCAATCACCCAGATCAAAACCCGGCCCCATATACGTCAGACTGTTTTCAATCTCCTCTATCTTCGGCAATCCCTCAATCTTTCCACCTATTTGGCTTTTAATTCTGCTCTCTGGATGTACTTGTAGCCATTGAAAACTTCATACATCAAATCCTCTCTTTATTTTTTGTCGTAATTGGATGTAATCGGACAAAAACTGGAGTAATCGGGCATAATCAGATATCAGGCAACATTCTGTTGACAACATGCACTTATTTTATAATGTTGGAATCAAGGGTATGGCGAAAAGAACTAAAACAAAATTAATCCGTTTAAGAGGTTTTGTATACACATCTAGACTTATCCTTGGAAGCATTTTTGTCTATGCCAGCATAGATAAAATAATTTACCCCTCTGAATTCGCTCGAATTGTACAGAACTATGGTATCTTACCTGATTCATTGTCGAACCTAGTGGCAATCGTGCTTCCTTTGCTAGAATTGATTTTAGGTGCGTTTCTTATCGTAGGCATCCTCATTGGTGAATCCGCTTTGATTTTGTCATCTTTCCTTGCGATATTCATGATCGCGATAGGAACAAAATCCTTAAATGGAACTATTGAAGATTGTGGTTGTTTCTCTCATAAATCATTCCTTTCAAGCGATAATTTAGCCTTTATATTCTTACGCGATTTTATTTTGTTGGGTTTTGGAATTTTTATCGTAGTAACAAATCGACATAATCAAAAAGTAAATGCGAATGATTAATAATCGGGATTTTAAAAAAATCATATTGTTCTTTGTGATTGTTACATCAGTTTTGCTGTTCGTTCAAATCAAAAGAAATCAAGATAATTCTAGGCCTCAGCTATATAAATCAATAAAAAAATTACCAAAACTGAAAATAGAAGATGTGAATGGAAATTTAGTTGGCAACAACGAATTGGAAGGGAAAAATATATATCTTCAATTTGTAGATCCATCGAATTATTACGACATGACACTGATTAAAGCGGTACATTCTAACTGGAAAGAAGAAGATATCAGCATAATAGTAGTCTCAAATGATGTGGAATCTTTCAAAACTAACTCTGGAATAGAACCAGGAAATGTTATTGTGTTGACAAGCTCATATAAGAAGATAAAATCAAAATTTAAATCCCCTGATAATCAAGGAACTTACTATATATTTGACAAAAAAGGCGTGTTGGTTGTAAGCGAAAAGAATGAGATAGGATATGAAAACGGACCAAAAGTATTTTTGAAACAAATCATTAACAATGAATATTTCAAGATATCTGATTTCATAATCGAAGGTAATAACATAAATGATGTTGAACACTTCCGAGAGATAACTATGCATTTACCAGAAATAAAAAAGAAATTCTCTATAATCTGCCTTTTTTGTACTATTTGTAATACATGTACCAGCGGAGCGATAATTAATGCCCTTAATGACATTCATAGAAATGATAAACGCCCAGTTTATGTACTTGGTGTACTTAATAATAAATTTAGTGATGCTGATCTGAAAAGTCTTCGATCACAATTAGACATTCATTTTCCCTTTGTTATTGCGGACTCAACATTAAGTAAAAAGTGGAATTCTCTGATTTCAAATTACCGAGAATCTGATTTAGATAACATTGTTTTCGTAACAAACAATTCAGGAAAAATACTTAGAGTTCTCCATAAAAGTTGCGATTGTTGGGATTCCTTTTTTAAATATCTATTTTCAGCAATGGATGAATAAGGTGCTATATGAAGAGACAAATAGTGCACACCTTTATTGTTACATCCATTATGTATTTTGTTGGGTGTGTTATTTCTTGCAGCAATGAGGGATTGGATGGGATTCAGAGTTTAAAACATCCAGCTGTTAAATTAGATTTTGGCAATAGTATAGAACTCGAATTGACACTCTCTTTTCCCGAAAAAGATCTTGAAAAAAAAGATGTTTATCTGTGGAGGCCTTGGCATATAGATGACGATCCACCGGGAAATATATATGTAAGTGACCAGAAATGGCACGCTGTATTTAAATTTAGTCCTAAGGGAAGCTTTATTGGAAAGATTGGAAGAAAAGGAGAAGGGCCCGGAGATTTTACCGATCCAACAGACTTGATAGCAACTAATAATAATTTGAGTTTGTCCCAAAGTGACGGGAAACATTAGTTCCATGCATAGGAAACTTTCAATCTAGAAAACCGTAATTGCTTATGGATTTCAAGATACTTTGTCCAAAGTTCATCCCAGAGAGCTGGCTTGTAGATCTTCCGAAAA
>JAEORY010000580.1 GCA_016840645.1 Candidatus Borrarchaeota archaeon
CAATTAGTCACCTGGAAAACATTCGCCTTTCTCCCCGTGAGTAATGATAAACACCACTGCCCTCCCAATGACTTCTTTAATGGGATTACTATAGTGGACATAAACAGCTTCCGAAATGATAAGTATGGTGAGCTAGAAGTGGAGGATAGAAATGAGCTCACCCGTGTGATCTACAAGACCGCTGATTACATCACAGTCAGTGTCATATGGAGGAATCATCCCCTTGGCCCCACAATTTATCGTCCTTCATATGCGATGACAGCAGAAATCATAGATAGTCCCAATATTTGGCATATTGCCAATCAGGCGATCACCGATGATCCAAGGGTGTTACATGAAATCATTTCTGATTTAGCAGAAAAGAAATTAATCCTTCTCCGTTCTTTGAATTCTGACAATGATCAAAAGCGAATGTTACAAAATTCAGGCTTAAGGGGAAGAGGATCATCCACAATTGTGGCGAAGCAAGTAAGTGGTGAAGACACTTCTTTGATTTCTGTTTCTTACCAACCGATATCAAGATTTTTAAATGGGCATAAGAGAAAACACAAGCCCATAAAAAATGGAGGTTATGTGGCAATCTTTACGAAAAAAGGAGCCAAATTCTTCATTGATTTTCAGGGGCTGTATCCAAGGCTCTTATCTCATGACGAGGTGCTCAAAGAAGTGTCATATGACCGTAATTTGACTCAACGAGCAAAAAATGCGAAAGAATGTATTTTTTACCCCGATATTCCCTTAGACCTCGTAACCTATTTTGACAATGGGTATCCGATAAACCAGAGCAAAAAGATCAAGAATAAGGAAAATACGAAACCACTTCCAAGAAAGGTTCAAAAGCTGCTTGTGAAGTACAAAGTTACTTATGAGACGCTTCCAGATGAGGCACAAGCAATGCTCCACGGACCAAAAAATATTAAAACAAAAGAAAGATTGCTCAAAGAATTTATAGAATAGAAATTAAGAAACATCAAGCATATTCAACGCTTCTTCAGCGGTGATTCTCCAACGTGGTTTTGGATGAAGCATTCTTCTGATTACCTGGCCAAGGGTGTCGTCTTTTTCGGGGCGAAAATTACGGTAAAATTGATTGAAGGCCAAAACCATCTTGATAATGGACTGATTTTCATCGAACGCGTCCCAAAAACTTGGCTGCGTCTGGTATTTCATCGTATAAAAAACAACTCCAAGAGCAAAAACATCAATACCAGGGGTAAATGGGCCCTCTTTTCCAAGCATTTCGAAAGCTCTGTAAGCATTCGTATAAACCTCTTCTTCAGGATCTTCATAATCAGCAATGGCAGTTCCCATATCGATGTACTTGATTTTTCCTTGCACGAAGAGAATATCTTCAACTTTAATATCTAACGAATAAAATCCATGGGAATGCACAGCATTTAAACCTTTTAAAAGATCGATATAGTCTTTTAAGGTGCAGGTCCCTTCAGACACTTTGTCTTCTAATGTTTCTTCGCCATACTCCATCACCATAGTAATCATGGATTCGTTACTTTTTTTGGTATATCTCATGAGATGAAATGGGCGCACAACATGAGGGGTTAAATTACTCAAAGACTCTAATCGCGAAGTGTTAAACGAAAATCGTTCGATCCATTCGATTCTATCGCGCTGACCCATACATTCGTTTAGGTGAGTAAAGTAAGGAATAGCCGAGGCGCAAATATCCATCACCTTGGTTTTTAGGTTAATCCGAAGCGCAAGGCGCACGCTATGCTCACTCCCCGCTCCAAGCAACTCTTTGCTGTAGTACTTTCCTTTTCTGAATCGTTTTAATGGATGAATGAAATAGTCTCCATGCACATCAATCGGTGTTGGAACGGATGTATCAAAGTAGTGTCGGCCCGGTTTAAGCTTATTAAGCTCAGTTGGAAAATAAAAGGTAAATAGGGCAAAACGATGGATTCTTTGAGCATATTTTTCCCACTTCGATTTATGCCACCTAGGTCTCAATATAGTGATCCTGTCGGGAATATTTTTTTTATGAAAATGCGCAAGTTCTATGAGATTTGACCTTCCTAATAGAGCAAATAAAGCTTTGCGCTCTTTATGACGGCTGATCAGAAATTCGTGGATAATGTGCGAAGGAAGTTTCTGAATCTCTTTTTTTAGAGGATCGAAAAAAAAGGGGCGCTCTAGCAAAGTTAGAACAAGTCCCAAAGAATCAGTATCAGGCTCCGGGAGTCTTGCTTGAATCGCACTTTCAACGGAAGTTATCTCAAAAATAAGCTTTTTAACGCTTTTTAGACGCTCCTCTTCCCTGATCCAAACCCGGCGAAAACATCTTTGTTGTAAAGATCCCTCTTGCAATAAGGGGCCATTGATATGACATATCGGACAATCAGTTTTTAACCGAGTAGGGTCCATAAATTACCTTTTAGCATTAAATTTTTTTATTATAGTCATCGTATGTTTAATGAGCAAAAAAAAATGGTTATCAGATAATATTTATCCTTTATGTGATACCATCAAATTTCACGACAAGAGGTTGATTATGGAAGTTAGAAAACCCGATTATCAATTCGCAACACATCAAGCGTTAATTCCAAAAAAAATCGAGTTCATGCCCTTAGACATCATCTCAACACCAAAAACATTGACAGATGGAAAAAATGTAAAAGCTGTAAGGGAAAAAAATTCTAAAGTAAGCGGCGCTGCTAAAAAGACTTTACAGCCCCATCATCGACCCAAGGTTTTATGCGCTTTTTGTCGCCTTTTGCCTCAAGAGCTTTTTGATCAAATTCCTTCGAATCATCCAAATGAAGCCCATTTTTGGGTAGAACAGCTAAAAAAACATGGCGCAAAAATTACCTCTTTAGACCTTAGTAACGCTTTATTGACTGAAATTCCTGCGGAAATCTCTTATTTGCACAATCTCGAGAAGCTTTGCTTGTTTAATAACCAAATCGCTTCTTTACCAGATTCACTAACAAAGCTTCCCCTTAAGGTTTTGGTATTAGGGAAAAATAAACTTAAAACTCTTCCGGAAAATTTTGGAAATTTGTCAAAGTTAGAATACCTGGAATTGCAAAACAATCAACTGACAAGACTCCCTGATTCTATTGCTGAAATCAAAACACTAGATGTGATCATTATATCCAATAATCCCGAGTTGGGATTTCCTCATTCTTTGGCAATATTAAGCGAAAGAGAAAAAGCAGAAGAGACCTTCCCTGAGCCACTTAAGCGCCTTTTGAA
>JAEORY010000581.1 GCA_016840645.1 Candidatus Borrarchaeota archaeon
ATGACTCACAAAGGGATTTTATTGTTACTAGTTCTCCCCTTAAAGATTTAAATGGAAATGTTTTCGCGATTATGGAGATACATACTGATATTAATGAACTTAAACAGGCTGAATCGGCTTTAAAAAGAAGTGAATTGCACTTTCGTACGCTTATTGATAATATCACAGAAATTATTACAGTATTGGATTCTGATGGAAAAATTATTTATCAAAGTTCTTCGATTGAACTAGTTCTTGGTTATTCAATGGAGGAAACCATTGGAAAATCGTGTTTTGATTTTGTAAACCCTGATGATATTCCAATGCTCATCAAAGTTTTCAAAGATATTGTCAAAAAACCAGGAGCATCTCGTACTATTGAATATCGTTTTCGGCACAAAAATGGCTCGTGGCGCATTCTTGAAGTTACTGGAAGAACGTTTATTGATGATTCGGGATCAATAAGTATTATTGCAACTTCCCGTGATAGTACTGAGCGAAAGCATCAGGAAGAAGCGTTGATAAAAGCTCAAGCAGAAGCGGCAGCCGCTAAAATAGCAAAAGAAACAATTGATAGTATGATGGATCCAGTTGTCATTACTGATCTTCTGGGAAACATAACTCAATTCAATAATGCTTTTACGGATTTGTTAGGTTACAACTCAGAGATGATTGGTGAGCATCCCACAAAAATTGTTATTGAAAAGGATTTTCCAAAAGTTCAAAAGGGAATAAAAGAATGCATTAGGACTGGATTTGTGAAAAATTTCGAATGCACTGCGATGAGTAAAGATAAAAAAGAAATCCTTGTTTTATTCAATATTACACTGTTAAAGAACTCAGCGGATAACCCTACAGGCTTAATCCTAGTTGCAAGAGATATTACAGAACGAAAAGAAGCAGAACAAAAATTAAGGCAGACTTTGGAAGATCTTGAATGTTCCAATGCAGAACTAGAACAATTTGCCTACGTCGCATCTCACGATCTACAAGAGCCACTTCGTATGGTAGCAAGTTTTTTACAACTACTGGAACGACGATATAAGGATAAAATCGACGAAGATGCAAATGAGTTTATTGCATACGCTGTTGACGGGGCAAATCGTATGCAGCGGATGATTAATGATCTGCTACAGTATTCGCGGGTCGGAACACGGGGCAAACTTTTCGAACAAACTGATAGCAAGATTGCCCTTGACCTGGCAATTAGAAATCTTATTGTTGCAATCAAAGAGAATGATGCATTAATAACTCAAGATGCTCTACCGATTATTATGGCAGATTCGATTCAACTAATTCAAGTATTTCAGAATCTTATTGGAAATGCCATTAAATACCGGGGAGATGAGCCATCAAAGATTCATATTTCTGCTAAACGTAAAGGAAATGAATGGATTTTCTCTGTAAAAGATAATGGCATAGGTATCGAATCAAAGCATTTTGATCGGATTTTCTTAATCTTTCAAAGCCTTCATAATAAGATTTCGTATCCGGGTTCTGGTATTGGTCTTTCAATCTGTAAAAAAATTGTTGAACGTCATGGAGGAAGAATTTGGGTGGAATCACAGCCTGGAATGGGCTCGACATTTTATTTTTCAATTCCATTAAGAAGAGGAGAAGGAAATTCATGACTGTGAAAATAGGCCAACCTATTGAGATTTTGTTAGTTGAGGATAATCCTGGTGATGTTCGTTTGACGATAGAAGGTCTTAGAGAGGCTAAAGTAACTAATAAACTCAATGTAGCCTATGACGGCGAGGAAGCTATAGCTTTTCTACGAAGGGAAGGTAAATTTAGAAAAGCATCTCGCCCAGACCTTATTTTACTCGACCTCAATTTGCCAAAGAAAGACGGTCGTGAGGTGTTAGAGGAAATAAAAGAAGATGCAGATCTGAGACGCATCCCTGTGGTGATATTAACGACCTCTAATTCAATTAAAGATATCCAAAAGACGTATTATCATCACGCTAACTGCTATATCACAAAACCTGTAGATCTAAATCAGTTCGTTAAAGTAATAAAATCTATTGAAGATTTTTGGTTAAGCATTGTGAAATTGCCGAAGAAGGATGATGGTGATTAAATGGCAGATAATAAAATCAGAGTCTTATTAATTGAAGATAACCCAGGCGATGCACGTCTAATACAAGAAGAACTTTCTGATTCGCTGCCTTTCTGCTATGAAAATACCCAATTCTTGCTATTACATGCTAATAGACTCTCACAAGGCCTTGAATGCCTTTCAAATGAAAGGCTTGATATAATTCTCTTAGATCTCGGATTACCTGATAGCCTAGGGCTAGATACATTCACAAAACTATATGAATATTCGCCACAAGTACCTATTATTGTCTTAACTGGCTTTGATGACGAGAAACTGGCAGTTAAGGCTGTAGGAGATGGTGCTCAGGATTATCTTGTAAAAGGAAAAATTGATAAGAATCTGCTGACACGTTCTATATTTCACGCTATAGAGCGCCATCGTTTGCTCTCAGAACTTAGAGATTATACCGAAAACTTGGAACAACTTGTTGAAGAAAGAACAAAAGCACAAAAAGATTCAGAAGCTAAACTACAGGCAATTTTAACTGGAATTGGAGACGATATTACTATCCAGAATAAAGATTTAGACATCATCTGGGCTAATAAACCCTTGAAGGAGAGATGGGGAGATATCCTCGGAAAAAAGTGTTATAAAGTGTATAAAGGGCTAGAAGAGAAATGCCCTAACTGTACTGTCGATAAAGTGTATAACAAAGGTGGGACAGTTGTTTCTGAAGCGGTAAATACTCTTCCAGATGGACGTTCGGTAGATGTTTTGGTCACAAGTTCCCCGATAAGAGATGATGCGGGAAATATTGTGGCTGTCGTCGAAGTGACGAAGGATATTACAAAACAAAAGAAGTTGGAACGGCAACTAAGAGATTATACCGAAAACTTGGAACAACTTGTTGAAGAAAGAACAAAAGCTTTAGGAGAATCAGAGGAACGGCTTAAGGCAATTCTAACAGGAATTGGTGACCTTATAACTATTCAGAACAAAGGATTAGATATTATCTGGGCAAATAAGGCAGTAAAACATATATGGGGAGACATAATTGGAAAGAAATGCTATAAAATCTATAAAGGATTAGAAGCACCTTGTACTGACTGTACAGTTGAAAAAGTGCATAATAGGGGAGAAATTGTAGTTTCTGAACGATTAAGCCTTCTTCCTGATGGAGGAACTATGGAT
>JAEORY010000030.1 GCA_016840645.1 Candidatus Borrarchaeota archaeon
AAATATGCAGGAAATACCACTTTTGGGCTGTATACGTAACATTTTGCTTTTTTCGGAAGATAATGAAAAATAATGCGATTTTAGTGAAGTACTTATGAAATTAGAGGCACATAACGACAATTCATCTCTCAAAAAGTTTGGATCTGCGTGTCAGCTGTTGTAACGAAACTTTTTAAAAGATTATAGTGAACATCAAATCATAAGTTTGAATAGTCAGGAGAAAATGAAGTTGAAAATCGAAAAAATGATTCCGCAACCACGCTCCAGATTTCTATTAGTTCGCTGTCCAGAATGCGGAAATGAACAGAAAATATTTGGTTCAGCGACTACAACTGTGAGATGCATTATTTGCAACAGAGTTCTCGCAGAACCTACTAGGGGCAAAGCACAAATTGTAAGCAAAATCATCCAAGTCTTGGAATAAGTTTTTTGCTAGAATTTCACTTCTTTGTCTAATCTATTACAATAATAATACAAAAGATGAGAGAAATGGTCAAAAAGAAAAAAGAATTCCCAGAAGAAGGCGAATTTGTAATATGCACTATTACAAAAATCTCCTCTCATGGTTCATATGCATCTTTAGATGAATTCGAAGGGAAAGAAGGGCTTATTCATATCTCAGAAATAGCTTCAACGTGGGTCCGCAATATTCGTAACTACGTAAGGGAGAAGCAGAAGGTAGTTGCGAAAGTGCTACGTGTCGAAGAAGCAAAAAATCACGTAGATCTCTCGCTTAGGCGAGTTACAATCGTGATGCGAAGAAATAAGATTCAGGAATGGAAACGTTCACAGAAAGCAGATAATCTCTTAGAATTAGTTGCAAAACAACTAGATAAAACTAAAGAAGAAGCCTATGATGCCGTGGGATGGCCTTTAGAGGAAAAATTTGGTGAAATCTACGCTGGATTTGAAGAAATACATGAGAAAGGTGAAACAGTTCTAGAAAAAATGGGAATTGATGACGAATGGATAAAGACCGTTGTTGAACTAGCAAAAGCACATGTAACTATAAGGAAAGTAAAACTAACAAAAATAGTTGAACTTAAATGTTACAAACCAGATGGCGTTGAAATAATAAAAAATGCCTTGAAAAAGGGTTTAAAATCAACTCGGAGAAAAGATATTGCTCTAGATGTTAATCTGGTCGGATCACCACGATATAGGTTCTCAATTCAAGCAAATGATTATAAAAATGCAGAGAAAATATTGAATAAAGCCGTAAGTGCAACAATTAGCGCTCTGGAGAAAGGAGGAGGAGAAGGATACTTCGAAGAGGATACGTAAACTACCTGCCCAGAAGGATAACTATTCTATAAGGTCTGTTGCATTTCTCAACGAATCAATTTCTTAATAAGCCAAGAGTCTATATTATGAACAAGACTTTAGTGACATTGGATCCTTATATTGTGACTGAACACAAAGATTTTACCAAGAAATAGAAGGGTGAATTTTGGTATGGGGAAATTGTTGAAGAAATGTGTTACTTGTTATCAGTACAGTTTGGCAAAAGAAATTTGTCCTAATTGCGGTGGACACTTAAGAATTGCTGCCCCTTCAAAGTTTAGCCCACAAGATAAGTACGGAAAATATCGTCGGATGCTTCTTAAAACAACTTTAACACTTCACCAAAAAGAGGAGTGATTATAAATGACGTCCAGAATCCGCTTCACGAAGGATTTAGATCCAATATCTTTGAAAGACCCGATACTAATTCAAGGGTTGCCAGGTGTTGGAAATGTTGGTAAACTAGGAGTAAACCACATGATCCAAGAGCTCAAAGCAATTTATTTTGCAGAACTTTATTCGTATACTTTTCCTTATCATGTGCTTGTAAATAATGATGGGATTCTAAGGCTTCTTCGTAATGAATTTTGGTTTTCCCAACTTTCGAAAGGTGGTGGGAAACATGATGTTATATTTATTACAGGAGATTATCAAAGTCAAACGCCAGAAGGGCAATTTACAATAGTTAATATGATATTAGACCTAGCTGAAAAATTTAAAGTGAGTCAAATCTATACGCTTGGTGGTTATGCCACAGGAAGCGTTTCTAAAAATCCTAGGGTTTTTGGGACTGCTACTAGTCTTTCTTTAATAAAACACCTTAAGGACGAAGAAATCGAGATAAATGAGTCTGGAGGCCCTATAGTGGGGGCTTCAGGGTTACTAATCGGTCTTGGAAAGATGAGGGGAATAGAAGGAGCATGCCTACTGGGCGAGACGTCTGGATTTATGGCAGATGCACTTTCTGCCAAAGTAGTTCTTGAAAAACTGATTAAACTTGTTGAAATAGAGCTAGATCTTGGACCTTTAGAACTTAAAGCGCAGAATCTTACTAAACTTATAGATCAAATGAAACAAAGGCAGAGACCTGGAACAGGAAGACGTCCAGATATAGAAAGCGAAGAAGAAAAAGACGATTTATCATATATCGGATAAACTACCTATTCCTAAAGAAGTGCGCTTCTAGAGATCTTACTGAGGTATAGACCTCATATCATTCGTTTTGCTAAGAAATTTAGTTAATTCACTTGATAAATTCTGACAAGCCAATTTTGAGTTGTATGCGCTTCTTGGAAAGAAGTAATACCTGATACGGGACGGGGGGCTTGATAGAAGTTATAGTAAAGTAGTTGATATAGTAGTGAGTCGTAATATGGATCCTTAGGTGTTCCTGATTCTTCATCCCAGTAATCTACTTCGCGAATTTTTGTTTCATTGAACAAATTTTGTTCTGCGATGCGAACCATCCATATCCATTTACCTTCGTCACCGCCAGTGCCTCCAACAGCACCTGTAAAATGTACTAGTACATAATCTGCGCCGAGCATCTTAAAAATCTCTGTTCCGTTTTCAGGATGAGACATAAAGGCAGCAGCTATCCACGCAATTTGTGTACTATTCGTTGTGGCATTATCAACAATAGTTGTCCTGTTTCCAATAGCTTCAATCCAATATCCGTAGTCCCACCATGCTGCGATAACCGCGTTGGAGTCTGTCTCTTCCCTTAACCATTGCATTGATTCCTGCCAATCATGTAATTCCACAGGCTGTCCACTTTGGGCTTGTCCTACAAGAATCACATCAGGACTGCTGAAGTAATCGAACGCTACCTGCGTCCCATGCCATGTATAAAGCGTCATAATAAACCCTATGAAAATCAAAACAAAAATCGCATAATCTTTTGGTACAACTTCTGTCACCCGAATTCTCCTACGCACAATTGCAGCGCGTTCGAGTAAAACTCTAGAGAACGGTCTTAAAACATTTGTTAAAGCATATGCTGAAAGAAGACAAGCCGCAGGGGCTAAAATAAGTAAAAGACGGACCATTGAACCCGCGAAATAAACTGTTGTGATGCTGAAGAGTATAAGAAAGATATCATCATTTCTTAATCGACGAAATGCAAAATATATGCCGACAGGCATAAGAAAAACCAAAATATCTAAATTGAAAAACAATTGACCCCACGCTAAAGGAATATGTTCGCTAACAGATTCAATAAGCGGTGGACGATCTATTGGATTGATTACTGCTAAGAATTTTCCGGTTATTAGTGATAGCTGGTCTTGTGAAACCAGATATGCGACGATACTAATTACACATCCTATTGCTACAATCATTACAACAGCAAGAAGTTTTCCAAACGAAACATCAGGTACAAGTGGCTTTACCCAGAATAAAACCCCATAAATAAGTAAAATTGCCAGAACAATGAGTGAAAAGAATCCAATAAATGATGTAAGAAAATTGACACCTGTTCTAGGCACAAAAATAGTAATTAGTAAGCCAATTAGAACGGTCAGTGAATATGACAACAATAGTTTGTGAGAATAGCGATTGAATAAGAGTAAGGCTATGGCTACAAGTGGTATTAAACCATAGGCAAATGTAAATGCACCCCAACTGGCTGAAAGTCCGCCAAGACTTAAACCGGCAAGGATGCCATCAATTAGTGAACCATTCTTTTCAGCGCGCACGAAAAAGAAGAAAGCAGCAACCATAAAGAATATTCCAAGACCTTCATTATCAAAGAAACCCGCCATTGTTCTGCTAATATATGCAGGACAAAAGGCCAATAGAAATGCAGCAATCAATCCTGTTTTTGTGTCAGCAATTTCTTTTCCAAAGAAGTATAATAGTACAGTAGTGATTGCACCCATTAATGCAGGGAAGATATAACAGATAATCAATATATCTGTATTAATACCTAAGGCTTTCAGGATGAAATATATTGTCGCTGCAGCGAAAGGCGTACCTGGATATGAACCCTTCCAAATAGGACGACCATAAGGATACCAACTTTTTGTGTCATGCCACGAGAAATAGGCAGCATAGCCATTATTTGCTACAAATTCAGTGACACGATATTGAAACCATGGATCAAATGCTTTCAGAAGTGGTTCAAATCTAAAAAAAGGAAATAGTCGTAACAAGAGAGCTATTGAAAAGATGATGAAAAGTAAAGTATACTGAACAACCACACTAATTTCAACATTTGGCCAAACCATCTGCTTTCTGATGCGTTTCCAAACGCGATTAAGAAATGACATGATCTCATACCCAATTAGTTGCTTTCGGTGAAAATCTTAGCTTCAAATTAGTTCATGCCAATGTGTTACTAAATCTAGTGCTAAGCGCAAACGTCAAATTATTGTTATTTAATTATTGCGTTGACAGTATAATTTGAGAACTCTTAAAAGATTTGTGTTCAATTAAGAACACTTAGGTTATGAAATTTGAGCCGTATGGTTCAAATTGCTTCGTTCGATCTCATCATCAGCGAGATTCCATCGTACTGGGTGTAACCCGAAACACCCTCCTACCCCGTCGGCTTTTACTCTAGTAAAAGCGTTCGGCTCGCTTTTTCGAATTATGTTGTAACCTCCATTGACATCGGCATTGATGAGTATTCCCTGAGCACTTCTGAAGAGTCCCCTCTTGACTCGTCTCCCCGCATAGTGTTGCTGATGTGCCATCGGTTCATTGTCCAGAAAACTACATTTGCTGGTGTAACTTTCTTCCACCAGTTTCACCGCTACTCCTTCTTCTTCGGCTTTGTACCTCACCTGATTGATGATTTTCAGGTAGGGTATCAACACAAAGTTTTGGTTGGTTCGCTTGTCTAGTTCCACCTGTTGTTTCCACTCGGGATTATAGCCGATCACCAGCTTTCCGATGCCATACTGCACACACCAGTTTAAGATACGCTTACTGAGTTTGTGGGTGTAATTATTCGACTTTCGTTCATACTTTCCCTCCAATCGCTTCATTTTTTTGCCGTCGGTTATTCCCTGCCTGTCATAAATGCTCCGTAGCCGCGCTTTTTCCTTCTGATAAAACTGGTTGATGCTCTTGATCCCCTTCCCGTCATCCTTAACAACAATCAGTGGTTTCCCGATGTTGTTCACCATAGTGATGACGTTAGACACTCCTAAGTCGATGCCTGCTATTCGTGTGGTGTCAGATTTCTGCTGCGGAGGGATCAATTTCTGGTAGACGATCTCACACATATAATCTACGCCTTTGGGAATAACCCGCACTTCCCTCAGCTTGGTGGTATCCGATAACCGGGTCTTTACTTCAACCTCAAACGCGAGTTTCTTTGGAAAGCGTACTGTCCCATTCTTGATGCAGCATTGCTGATTGGTGAACACCAACAGCTGTTCGCCATCCTTTTTTTTGTATTTGGGTGGGCGTGGCTTCTTCTTGAACTTCTCAGGGTGCAGTTTCCACTCTTTAATGGTTCTAAAAAAGGATTTCCAAGCTTTATCGATGAGACGAAGGGTTTGCTGTGCTGTTTTGGCGGGCAATTGTCGATAGTTGGTGCTGAGTTTTAACCGATGGTAGAGTTGGTTATACCGTATCCACTGGTCGTGGTGCTTCAATGACTGCTTAATAGCGTAGTTAGCTTCATTATACAGGTTTTTGCTTAAATGACAAAAATGGCTCAGAGTAGTGCTGGGTTTTAGCCAGAGTTGTTCAGTTCTTTTAACTCTCACTTAAACCAATCTCCACTTTTCTTTGTCTTCTTTTTGAATACAGTTTCATGGAATAGCAATGCAACAAGGAAATGAGTTATTCAAACAGGTATTGGTGGAGGGAAAAACCGATCGACTTTAATTGGAGTCTGTGCCTTGTCTACAAGCGTGCATAGCATGCCTCCCTCCCTTCCTCCCTCTCTCTGAATGCGGCGGGTACCATGGACTGAGTAATTATACCCCCGGCATGGCTTAGTCAGTTCCATGACCCCAAGGGGAGTCTGGGTGATATAGTTATCCCTGCCTGCCGCTCGCTAGTCATTAAATAAGTAAGGCTGACAAAACACTATTTAAGTGTAAGGGAGACCCTTAGGAAAGTGATGCATGTGAACATGAGCTACCGCAATTTATTCAACCCTTTAAGGAATGGGCTATCTTGCTTAGCCAATGTAAGTGACTGGCAAACATCTTCATCACACGAGTCATATCATTTTCCCATCGTTTTACGCCGAATGACTTCTTCTTCGACCCAACGGTAGGGCGTCGAGCGGGAGAGACTCAGAAGTGTAAGCGCGTCTCCAGTTTTCATCATGTAATCTTATCATTTAAGACAAATAGAATCTTTAGGTTTAAAATATCACTTATACGCAAAAATATGTTTGCTGGCGAAATCAGCACGGAAAAAGTAATCTAGAATTATAGGAACCTTAAGAAGATTTGGAGTAATTTAGTTTTAAAAAATCTTTAACAAATTGAGGTGGATTCTAATGAAAATTATACATGTTACTTCACACTTTCTCCCCGAGGTGGTGGGTGGTGTTGAGAATTACGTGTACCATTTATCAAAAGAGTTCATCAAACAAGGTCACGAAGTGAAGATATATACGTCAAAATCAGATCGAACTGCAGCATCAACAACAGAATTTGATGGAATACCTGTGATTCGAATACCAACTCTTTATAAGATTTATAATACACCTATTCTTCCATCGTTATTCTTAAGACTTATTAAAGAAGATGCAGACGTAATACATGCCCACTTACCACATCCGATGGTTTATGATATTACTGCTTTCAATTGTCATTTTAGACGTATCCCGTTAATTGTTACAGTTCATAATTTAGAAGTAGGACGTGGAAGTTCGCTAAGTTCACTAAATACTCTATTTTCTAAACTATATTCCAATTCTCTCCTTTCTCTTACATTAAGATTTGCTAAGCGAATAATCACTACAACTCATCAATATATTGAAACTGCAGATATTCTAAAAAAGATGCGATCCAAAATTACTGTAATTCCAGTTGGTGTAGATCTCCGATATCTTAAGTCAAAATATGATAAAGAAAAGTTAAAAAATGAAATGAGCCTCTCTGACAAACTTGTAATACTTTTTGTCTCTAAACTTACTGCATCTCATCGCTATAAAGGATTAACATATCTGCTAAAGGCTCTTTCTAGAATCCATAAAATAGCTCCAGAAATTCGGCTTTTTGTTATTGGAAAAGGTGAACTTCGTCCCTATTATGAAGATTTATCCCGAAAATTGCATATTGACGATAAAGTGAATTTCACAGGCTTCGTAGAAGAGGAAACATTGAAAAAGTATTACACTCTGGCAGATCTTCTTGTGTTGCCATCAATTACCAAACTTGAAGGATTTGGCATGGTTGCGTTAGAAGCACTTGCCTTTGGAACCCCCGTAATATCCACAGATATTGCAGGGGTTTCTGAAGTACTTACAAAAGAAAAATGTGGTATTGTAGTTGAATCAAGAAATTCAGTTGCCCTTGCAAAAGCAATTAGAACTTTTCTATTAGACAAGGAACTTGCTAGAGAACTTTCTATTAGAGGGAGAAAGGTAATTGCTCAAAAATACAATTGGGCAGAAATCTCCAAACGTATGCTTAACATATATCAAGAACTCGCAGAAGACTTTATTAAAAAATGAATTTTATGTCTTAACAGAAAAAACATAAAAACAAATTAAAAGAGATCGTGCGTTATGAGTGGTGTATTTTCAATAATACAACAGCGCATTGATTTTTCTGAGGAAAAAGCAAGTTTACTAATTTTATTTCTCATTGCATTTTGCTTACGGTTTTTCCTTCAATTTTTTAATATTGTTTTAGAAGGAGATGAAATGAATTATGCTCAACTTGCAAAAAATCTATATTACGGAGAAGGATACACCGTTACGTTTATAAATTTTCTTTATCTTTCGAGTTCATTTGGGAGTCCCGATTTCTATTGGCCTCCATTAATGCCTTACACAATTTATTTCTTTTATCTTATAATTGGCGTTAGCGATTTTTCAGCAAAGTTAGTCTCGGTGATATTTGGTAGTCTATTGGTATTCCCAATTTATTTTCTTGGAAAAGAACTCTTTAATGAAAAAATTGGTTTCTTAAGTGCACTTCTAGTGACTATTTCCCGCAGCATGGTATGGTTTTCAATTCAGGTTTTTTCAGATATCCCTTTGGCATTTTTTTTAGCAGTTTGCGTATACTGGAACATAAAAAATGCAAAAACAAATGATTTAAAATACGGAGTTTTAAGTGGGGTTTTCTTTGGTTTAGCCTACTTAACTAGATTCTCTGCAATTATTTTTTTGCCAGTTCTGCTATTCAATTTGCTCTATCTAGGTAAAATGAAAAAGAGCTTGTATAGTCTTTTTATATTCATTGCTAGCTTTTTTATTATAATATCTCCATGGCTAATTCGTAATGTGCTATTAACAGGATCTCTCTTCTTCTCAGAAAAAAGTGTTGCTTTAGCGAATTATATGCTTGGAGGAAACTATGAAGCAACTTTTTATGGTCTAACAGCACCTCCAAGTCCAATTCAAATATTCTTAGCAAATCCTTTTAGTGTTATTTCAAAATGGACAATCGGGATATATATCCAATATAAGATATTCCCAGAGTATCTTACTCCTCTTTTATTCGTTCTGGGATGCGTTGGAGGACTTGTTTCAACAAATAAACTGCAGCAAAGATTAGTTCTCTTCCTTCTAATTTTTACTAACTTTGCGTTCTATGGAATTGCAGTTTATGCAGGAAGAATCGGTGCAGTTAGTAGATATAATCTGGCAATCTATCCGTTCATATTCATTTTTTGTGCAAGAGGAATATTAAAATTACAAGATCTTATTCCAAAGAATATTTTAGATTTTGAAATTGGGAAATTCCAGCTCAAAAGATATATCATAATGATTGTGACCCTCATTGTAATAATTGAGGCATTAGTCATAACGACCAGCAATGTAGTTCGTTTTGAGGGAAAAAATGATTCCTTGGAGTTATACAACGCAGGAATCTGGTTGAAAGAAAACACCGATCCTAACGCCATTTTAATGAGCAGAAAAGATATAATTCCTTATTATGCAGAGCGACGTTCAGTAAGATTACCTTTTGGTGATTTTTCAACGATAATACGCGTTGCTAGGGAATATGAGGCACAGTATATTATAATAGATGAAAGAGCTATTGCTGAGACACGAGCTGACCTGCCTGAGCAAGTCGGATTGTTGGACGAGAATAGCGCTCCATCTAATCTAAAAGTGGTATATCTAGATACTGCAAGTGAGTATAAGGTTGTGATCTACTTGATTACATCCTATGCAGCCTAGGAGATACGGCTCTCTATTTACCGTTCCCTTCACAATAGAGATCTATTACATACATAGTATCTATTCACTGCATATACGAAAATGAGTGAAGCCCCCGCTAGGACGGTTGAGCAGGATACCCGCCTCCACCCATAGAATAGTTGTCTATAACACGATACATTTGTCTATATTTATGCCAACTATTAACTACCTCCTAACGAAAGGTTTATATAACAACATGTGAATTGAAACAACGAGATACATCACGAAAGACGCGGTAATTGAGTATCCGTGAATATTCGTCAATATCACTAGGTGATCGTGTGCAATTTTGCGAAAAATGCGGAGCTTTACTTTTTCCTGCTAGGGAAGGTAATAAAACTATTCTTAAGTGCGAAGAATGTAGAATAGACTACTCTCTTCAAGAAAACAGTGCAAAAACGTATAAAATGGTTCATAAAATAAATCATTCTCCAAGAGACGAGACTATAATTGTTTCTGAAGAAGAAAGATCTCTTTTACCAACCACCAAAATGGAATGTCCTAAGTGTAATAAATTTGTAATTGCAGAGTATTGGTTTCTTCAAACTAGAAGAGCAGATGAAGGAGAAACTCGTTTTTTTAGATGTAAAGAATGTAATTATACCTGGCGTGAGTATGATTAGTTTATTTTGTTTTTTTAATACAGTTTTTTATTTTGTGATTTTCAGCCGATATTATTTAGAAAATTTGATATACTGGATTGTGTCGGATGATACGAATTTTTAAATCAATTTGCAGCGTGAGGTAGTTTACAATCCTTTGGACGTGATAAAATGCTTATTAATAAGGCAGTTTCCGTTAATAAAGTGGCTTTTATTGGTGCCCCGCGTGTCGGGAAGACTACTTTGCTGTCTCTACTTACTGGAGAAAGCCTACCAAAGGAATATGAACCAACAATAGGGCTGGATTTTGGAAACATCCAACTTGGCCATCACGAATTCTCTTTATGGGATTTAGCAGGTCAAGAACAGTTTGCCTTTCTATGGGAAATGTTTCTTAAAGGAACGAAATTGATTTTCGTAGTGACAGATTCTACTCGCAAGAATGTTCTTTTAACGAAAGAAATAATTGAGAAGACAAAAAAGTGCTGTCAAAGGCTAATATGCATTGCCAATAAGCAAGATTTACCAGGAGCACTAAAACCTGAGGAAATAGCCGAAATTCTCAATGTGGAAACTTATGGTGTAATTGGTCTCGACGCAGAATACCGCGCTTTGTTGGAATTGATTCTTCAACAAAAAATAAGCCAACAACTCAAAGAGCTCTAAAACTTAAACAGAATGCTTCTTTTGTAATTCTCTAACTTTATTAAAGAGTTCAATGTCTAATCCTTTCATATCTTGAATTATTTCAGCATTTAATTCGAAAGTACCATCATCTTTACGAAAGATACGTCCAATTGCTCGGTTCAATGTACCCATTTCTAATTTTTGATCTGTTCTTACATTTATTGTGCCAGTCCCATCATCAAGGATCTGCTCATCTGAGGATACGCTTACAACTGTTCCAATGACTCGAACTCTATAATCAGTATCATTAAGTTCATTAATACGTCGTATACGAGCGGGGGCTTGTCTTTTTATTACATCGCTCATTTAACCCCTCCTTAATCAGCAATAGCCAATTGTTCATCATGTTCTTAAGTTTTTCAATTATATCATAATTCAATTACACATCTTCTGTTTCTAACTATTATAATAATACAGTTTTCTTTGAACATACAAAGAATTCATTCGTCGTTTATTTTTTCAGTTATATCTTCAGTCATTTGGATTGGCAACTCTTTCAGTATTTTTAGTGAAATGTTAAGAAGAGAAAGATAAGCATCACGCGCAGCTCTGCTTTCTTTCTTGCGATCTGAAAGATCTCTATGCTTGAGATTGTCAACGAGTATTTCAACTATTTGCTTAAGTGATAATCTTTCTGTAATCCACATAAAAGCAATAAAAGCCTCTACTACGTCTCCTAATGTACCAATATTAGCATTTGAAGGCACTTGTTTTCTTAATGTCGTTGCACGCAATGCACTGCCCAATGTTTTATCTGGTACTTTTTCACCAATTGGCATTCTTAGAACCATTGATTTTGCTATTGAATATGTAAAATTGACCAATGAATCTCCGAATTTTGAAAGCGCTTTGTCTGTGAGAATCTGTTTCAAATCTTGATAGGAGATTTTTAGAGAATCTTGAAAATTAAACCGGCTATCCATTTTTCTTCATCCAGATGATCTGAACTTAATTTATCTCAAATAATTATCTTTGTGAAAAAAGAAAGGGAAAAGTATTTATGAGTTTTTTTTTGATGAAACGACAATCATAAGGATGAAAAAGTCCTAAAAAACTGAAAAATGATACTAAAGAAATCTCATAGTAATATTTGATAAACTTTAAAAAATCAGAAGAAGGCGTTAATGTGCAATCCCCTCGAACGGAGGAACTGCATGGCGATATTAGATGGATATGGCAGAACAATAGTAGATATTAGGGTCTCTATTACACAACAATGCAATCTAAATTGCATATATTGCCATCATGAAGGATATCATGAAAGATCTAACTCAGTAAAAAGAGATGAAATGACTGCTGAAGAAATTCAAAGGCTAGTTTCAGTGAGCCGACAGGTAGGTATAAAGCGCGTCAAAATAACTGGCGGTGAGCCACTCTTAAGACGTGATGTCTTTGAGATAATATCAAAACTCTCTAAGTTAGAAGGAATTAACGAAGTCTCTCTGGTTACAAATGGAGTGCTTCTTGATCAAGACACATGTGATAGACTAAAGCATGCTGGTCTAAAACGAATTAATATAAGTTTAGATACACTGAACCCACAAGCATATTTTGATATAACTCGAAAAAATGTGCTAAATAAAGTGTTGGAAGGCATTCAAAATGCTCAAAATTCTGGCTTAAATCCAATTAAAATAAATACGGTTCTCTTAAAAGATATTAACGACACAGAAATTCAAGAATTTATCGAATTCGCAATGAAAACAGGAGTCATACTCCAGCTTATAGAGTTAATGACTTTCGATGAAAACAATGACAATTTCTTCAATAGGTATCATGTGGATCCCAGTCCCATCGAAGAAGCCCTCAAAGGCATAGCGGAGCACATAGAGGTCAGACAAATGCAACAACGAAAAAGATACCATCTAAATGATGGAACTGTTATCGAAATAGTCCATCCAATGCATAATAGTGCCTTCTGTGCGAATTGTAAGCGATTGCGTGTCACTAGTGACGGCCATTTGAAACCGTGTCTAATGAGAGAAGATAATCTAATAGATATTCTTACACCCATTCGAAGAAATATTTCTGATGAAGAAATATATCAACAGTTTCTACAGGCTATCGCCTTAAGGGAACCATTTTTCAAAGAATAATCTCTTAAAATGTGATGATATGCAAAAAAAGGTCATTATAACGATTCCAGCTTACAAAGCAGCAGATACACTGCCATCAGTATTTAAACGTCTTGAAAAGGTCGATGAATACTTCGATGAAATAATTGTTGTTGATGATGGAAGTCTAGATGATACTTACAATGTTGCAAAGAAGTTAGGGGAGGAATATACGAAAAGAAGTGGAAAACAGGTTGTGATATTGCAGCACTCACCAAATAGAGGTTACGGAGGCTCCCAAAAAACACTTTATTCAGAAACATTAAAACGAGGAGGAGATATCGCCGTTCTCGTCCATGCAGATGGCCAATATCCACCCGAAGAATTACCTAACATACTTCAACCGTTTCTGCAAGAGAAAGCAGACGTTGTTTTAGGTTCACGGGCACTTGGAGGGCAGATGATTCACGGAGGTATGCCTCTTTTCAAATATTTAGGGAATCGTTTGCTTACTCGACTCGAAAATCTAATTGTTGGAATGAAACCACCGGTATCCGAATACCATACTGGATATCGGGCGTTTTCTCGTAAAGCATTAAAACAGACTCGTTTCCACCTAAACTCGGAAAAATACGTGTATGATAGCGAAAGTTTAATTCAATGTAAAGAAAAAGGACTTAAAATTAAGGAAGTGCCAATAGCTACGTACTATGGACAAGAGATCTCGTATCTGAGTCCAACAAGATACGGAATGCGAATCATGAAGGTTTTATTGAAATATATACTGCATAAAATAAAACTTCGCCCAATATTGCAGTATAGTTAACAAGGACTCTTATTTTAAAAAACGGGTGCTGATGCTGATAAGTATTGTTCTACTTTCAGCATTAAACGCAGTTAAATTACTTTAGAGATTGCTGCTGCTGTTTTTGCCGCTTCGGTATATGCAAGTTGCACTTCCTGATCAGCTGGGGCCCAGCAAACGACTAATCCTTTATTTGGGGGCACCATAGCCATGACCAATGAACCACTACCTTGAATATTCTTAGCTACGTATCTATCTTCAGTAGCTTGCATCAATGAATACTTAACATTTTGAACAACTGCAGATTGTTTGTTAGTGAATGCATTCACAAGGTTTTGTCCAGATGGATTCCAATTATCTGTTTTAAACCACATTCCACCATTCCATGCAACTACGGCTACTGCACCTACAGCGCCACTATTAAGCAAATTATTTGCAAATCCTTCCACGCTCATTGTTTAATAAAGCCTCCTAAACGTTCTGTTTACAAATAGTGCGTTTTGTTCAAGAGATCCACTCATCCGTTTTACTTAAAGTTTTTGATTCTTTTGGGGGCGCGCTCTGTTATATGTGAATTTCTTTATGATCTTTTGTTTTAATTTTGGGGAATTCCGATCCACTGTTTAACGAAATATAAATAAATCTTTAAACAATTATTGAAAAGTTTATTTAGAGAAAGTGTGTAAAAATGGATAAGCACAAAACTCAAGGGATTTACATAGAGATTGTTGTTAAGGCAAATTCAAAAGAAACAAAAGTACCAACACATGTTGAAGGAAATACTATATATGCAAAAATAAAATCGCCTCCTAGACATGGAAAGGCGAATAAAGAACTCTTACGTGAGTTAAGTAAATTATTTAATGTTACGCAAGATCATATTAGCATTGTTTCGGGTCATTCAAGTTCACGAAAGATTATTTTTCTTGAAATAAGTCAAGAAACGTTGAAAGATATATTATCTCAATTTTAAGATATTTTGATACTAAATATTATTTAAAAATATAAGATGGCTCTTCATTTTCGATATGTCTTTGTTTTACCCATTTTCTTAATTCAAGAACGACAAGACTAGAGATTCCACAAATGATGGTAACGCCAGGTCCAAGAAACAAACCAATCAGTGTTGCAGCAACTGCAATATCATCAGCGATACCAAGTAAACGGTATATCGCAAATCCCGCGAGCGTTCCAGTACCAAGCGATGCTGGCATCGCTGTAGCTATTCCCACTAAAATACTGACAGAGATAGCTAGTGCAATAGTCCATATAGATACACTTGCTCCTATACCGCGGAATATTAGAACTGTTGCGAATAATTCAATTAACCAGCGTAAAGCAGTTAAGATTGGAACAGCAACCAGGGGGTATTTGAGGGTTTTATACAATTCAACGCTTTCATAGAAATTATCCAGTTCATTGATTGCTGATTTATTAATACGTTCAGCAAAGCCCTTCATACGTGATGGCATTTTTCCTAAGAGTGATTGGAGTATTTTCAAAAGTAACTCGCCAGCAGATCTTTTCCATGCAACCAAAACCGCGAAAATTATGACAAAGCAGAGTAAAATAAAGATGAATACTGTAAAATAAATCGTACTAAGTGATAGAAAATATTGCTGCGTGACTATAATTACTCCAAGAGCACTAAATGTGATTATAAATAACATATCATAGATTCTCGTAAAGACAACTATGCTAGCAGAATCACCTACTGAAAGATCTTGGTATCTCCGATGTACTTCTAATCTCACAATGTCTCCAGTCTTTCCTGGC
This sequence comes from Candidatus Borrarchaeota archaeon, assembly GCA_016840645.1. The sequence goes on from JAEORY010000030.1 coordinate 15,556, forward strand.
AATGCAGTGCTTAATGCGTAGCCAAATGCCCATACAGGGAAAGTTGATATAAATGAGAGATTAGGATATTTTGTTTTTTGAAGAATTTGCCATGTAAGAGATTTTATAAGAAGACTTAGAATAAGAAGACACAATGCATAGATTACGTATATTAAATTTGTACTAACAAGTAGAACGAGGACGTCGCGCCCTCCAACCATATAAACAAGTAGGTAGACGAGACTTAGGCCAATAATTAGCAATAAAGCCGCTCTAAGAATTTTGTCCCGCTGAAAATTATTCACGCTCTTTAAGTTCGTACACTTCGAGTTCGAACCCATGTATTTTCTTGAGAAATAAACTTTTCTCTTTTAGGTTTTACAGAAAAATAGAGTTGATTTAATGCTGCATGAAGTTGTTTTTGATCACCTATAGATAAAAAATGATAAGACTCATTCCTTTTGGTTTCAGGAAGAGTTTGTGCGAGCTATTTACCCCGACGGATGGGGTTTCTTACGAGTCCTCTCAATCCGTTCGTGAAAATATGGATATTCTTGCTACATTTCCTCTTCACTATTCTTTGCCTCTTCTGCGCTTCTTGTTCTCCATCTCGCTTCTTCTTCTTCTCTTCTTCTCCTTGATTCTTCTTCTCTTCTTCTCCTTACTTCTTCTGCGCTTCTTGTTCTCCATCTCGCTTCTTCTTCTTCTCTTCTTCTCCTTGATTCTTCTCCTTTATCCAGCATTTCTGCCTTTTCGGACATCAAAGGCTCCTCTGCCGCTACTTCCTCCATTACTTCCTCTACTACTAATGACTCCTCTTCCTCTACTTCCTCTTCTTCCTCTTCTTCCTCTTCTTCCTCTTCTTCCTCTTCTTCCTCTTCTTCCTCTTCTTCCTCTTCTTCCTCTTCTT
>JAEORY010000582.1 GCA_016840645.1 Candidatus Borrarchaeota archaeon
CGTTGTTGTAACGTTTGTTTTTCTCTGCTTTATGTAAAAGCCCCAATTCCCATGAAAGGAGGGCTTCTAATACATAAAGGTCCTCATCATCGATGGGAGTTTCCGTATATTCTTCAATCAGCTTTTGACCAAAGTTCAACAAAAAGTACCTTAAGCCTGCTTCAGAAAAAAGTATCTCTGCCATATAGACTCCTTTAGAGCTCATCATCAAGATAAGGCTCTATGATAATGATTGTTTTTTCCTTTGTAGCATAGATCTTCTCAGCTGTCATTTTAATTATTTGTTTGTCATCTAACCAAAGAATACCATTCCCACAATCACATGCAAACTTTTCTAAGTTGCTGATATCTGGCCTTTTATTAAACCCAGTATCTATTAGCTCCAAGTGCTTCTTTTGAGAAAGCCCTCTCGGAGGAGTGAATAGAAACTTGAAAGTGATGCTTAAATCGCCTTCCAATGGATCTGCTTGATATTGGGCTTTAAGTTGCCACTGCGCTTCTATCTTTTTTTGCGTATGCTCAGAAAACGTTCCTCTTCGAGTCACTCTAGGAGCTTTCCACACTACAGGTCTTCCCAGTACTTCCAAATAAATCATTTGTTTACATTCTATACTTTTTATTTTATATCGAATTAGTAATCCATAGGAGCTATTATGACCGTGCTTAACAAATCAACAGAGACCGCTATTAATGACTACAAACTCTACCACTATCTTAGAACCCTCGAAACCTACCGAAGAAATTCTTCCAGGATACACCCGTGTATCGACGATTCTCTCGACTTATCAGGACTTTTCCCATATCGATCCAGCCATTCTTCAAAGAAAATGCGAGATCGGGATTGAAGTTCATAAAGCCATTGAAGCTCATTTTACTCAAGAATTTTATCCTGTCTCTGAATGGGCAGCCCCTTACTTCAAAAGCTTTTTAAGCGCCTATAAAGTACTCTTAAGCGATATGAAGCCTATCCTTTTGGAGAAAAGGCTATATTCGCAAAAACACCGTATAACGGGTCAAATTGACGCTATCTTTATTAAAGGCGATGAAACATACCTTTTTGACTGGAAAACTTCCCACAGCCCAAATGAGAGGGTCTGGCGCATGCAAGTAGCAATGTATGTGATGATGCTGGAAGAGAATAAGATTTGTAAGAAACCCCAAGTGCGCGTTCTTCAGCTTTCAAAGAAAGATTCATTTCGAGCGTTTGAGTTTCATCTTGATCGAAAGGAATTTGAGACGGCGAGAGCGCTTATTAAGGCGTATCATTATTTTAACCCTAAAGAAGTGTAAAAAGAGACCCTATGGCAACTGGACTTATATCAACAATCGCATTAGTTAAACCAAACCCACAAGCATTTGAGACGCTTCAGGAACTTCCTCAAGAGGCCCTAACAGAAGAGCTTCGCGTAGAGACAGAAGAAGAAGCCGCCTCTAAAGTGGCTCAAAATATACTATTAACCCCTCCTCATAGCCCTCACAAGCCCTTTCAGTTTTCTCCTTCTATAATAGCCAGCCCTGGACACTATCTTCCAATGATGGATCTACACACAGTAGATGGATTGAGAAGAGCCAATTCTAGAGACATGCGAGGCATACGAAAAGGAAAACCTAGGCATTCAATTGTTCTTCCTGGATCAGCCAAGAAACATGCTGATCTGTTGACGCAAGAAGCTGTTAGAAAGTATCTCTCTATGTGTTCTACACATTTATCTTCAGGAAGACAAGGGACACCTGAACCCTTAGAAGTAGAACCAGGAATCTTTGTCAGTGTCCTTGAACCCGATCATTATCTAGTTGAAGATGCAAATACCGGAAGAAAAAGACAATTTGGCCTACATCGCCAAAAAGATAACCCTTCTAAGAAAAGAGTCTATCCTCGTTTTGGAGATGGTATATTTGTAGCTTCCAAATCCCCCGACAAACCAAGTCCTTCAAAGTTGATTGAAATTAGAGAAAACTTACGCAAGAAGTACAAGCCAGGGGCAAATCTTGGCCTCCTTTTTCAGCAAGAATGGGACAGCCTTTAAACAATCTCAAAGGTATTAATGAAACCGATTGTTAGAAAGGAATTTTAGATCGCACGAGCCTTGATTAAGGCGTATCATTACTTTCACGGGAATTAAAAATATCTGGGTGTTTAGCACCCCAAGGTATTCTTCCTTCAAATTTTAGCCCTTCCCATTCTCGAGGGGTTAAATTTAGAGGAACCAAGTATCTATTGCGGTACTGTCTCCAACTAATCCCTAGCAATGTGTGAATGAAAATGCCTTTTGTCTCGTGATCAACTTCCTTTATCATATTATTAAATTCTTCATCAGTCATTTTCATCCTCCTTTGCAGTGTTAGTTAAATAAGTAGCTCTAAAATACTTAAGAAGTTCTAAGGGGATGTTTCGAAGTTCTATTCCTTGAGATTTCAAATATTCAATTGCGCTTGAAAAATAGGCAAGACGCTTTCGTACGGTACTTGGGGAAATCATTTTTACTTTTCCGGTATTATCTTGTGCATAGGTGTTTCCTCCAATGCGTACGGTTTCAGTCATCATTTTATCTACGAGTTCTTTTAAAAAGTTGTATGTCAAATCTATATAACGAAAGTTTTTACCTAATATCTTTTCCCACGTCTTTTTTTCAGAAATCATGTCGGTGATATACTTCGGGCTAATTCCTGTTTGTTTGGCATTTTCAAGTTTATGCATAAAAATGTCTTCAATAGTCATCATTTCCCCCATCGAAATATCAAAGGCGTCAATCCTATCAATTAAATCTTCTTTGTAATCTGCCCATAACTTGGCATCTTCTAATTTACGGAAAGTTGCTGTTAAGGGTTTTTTATTTTTCTTTCGTATATCTACGGTGTAGGAAATTTCACCGTTAGATTTCATGCGCTCTCTAATGCTTGCCATTGTATTTTCCCTTTAAGTATTCATAGTGAATTAGAAAATGAGCTTCTTCGATTGTAATGGGATCAAAAAACTGAATATTTGCTTCCTGTAGCTTTTCCTTCAAAAAAAGAGGAGCAGAGTTTTCTTTCCAATGATTATGAACAATATCTGAAAAGAAGTTCATGCGTTCTTCTTGAGAAGAAATCACAGCAGCTTCAATCAAAGATGGATTTCTGATTAAGTCTCCTAGAAGAACAAAATCTGGATACTCTTCATTTAAAGCGGGTTCATTTAGTTTTGCTAAGACAGAAAAATTACAGAGCTG
>JAEORY010000583.1 GCA_016840645.1 Candidatus Borrarchaeota archaeon
TAAGTTTCGCAGGAGTTGGGGCAAAGATAAGCTTCAACGTCGCTGACCGCGTAATTACTGAAACAAAAAGCAAATCATTTTCCGGTGCTTCTGACTGGTACTTTCAATCCAAAAAGAAACTTGTGTGGGAGGACACACAACCAACCCATTTGAAATCCCACGGAACTAGAGTGGAAATCAGGTTTCAGCCAAAGTCGGGTATTCCATTATCAACGACCGAAGATATTGTCATACTTATTCAACGATATTATCTCCCCTTATTGGATAAGCAATTTCTTGATCTCTACGATAAGATCGAATGCTATTCGGATCAACTGAGATTTGCGGTTAACGGACGATTGATTCAACCGGAGAACGTTGTACCTTTTTATGAGCTTGAGAAAGTCAAGGAATTCATCCCGAAGAAAGGCAGCAAAAGGATTGGTTACGGAATTTTGGGTTTGTCTAAAAATGAATACCCCCTTGGTACAGATGTGTCCGGAATCCTTTTATGCACTCGGGGGAAAGTCATCAAGCCAGAACTATTTAATCAATTTCCTGGTGCTTTGGGTTCGCGAATATTCGGTGTTGTTGAAGTACCGGAATTCGTCAAGTTTCTTACAACATCAAAAACAGATTTCATTCGGAGAGGGAAGCATCGTGAATTGGAAAGATTGTTTGCCCCAATAAGGGATGAATTTAAGAACTGGTTGTCAGATATAGGCCTACAGCAAATGGAACCGGAAGATACTACCGAGGTAGTGAAGCTGGAGAGAGAACTGAGGAAGATGCTGGACTCCGTACCGGAGCTTAGCGAATTTTTTGGTTTCCGTTCACAAAAAAATATCCCAAAACCAGATGACTTGGGTGAAAACTTCACATCCCCTGCCGACGGTATACAATCAACTTTCCCTGCTGGTGAAGGCAGTAAAGGAGAAGGTTCCGGTGCTACAGATGCAGGCGATGAGGAAGGTTCGAGCTTAGTTGAAGATGAAGAATCCGGTACTGTCAAAGCAAAACCAATTAGCCGCACCAGTAAAAAGGGACCGAAAATAGCGTTTGATACAGTGCCTAATCGACTTGAGCTTGCTTGGGTGGAAGGTAATACGATTATAATTAACAGTGGTCATCCATGTTATATTAAATCTCGTTCAAATCCCCTGAGTAGGAGATTGCACAACTTTTATGCAATAGCAAGTGCGGTTCAGAGGTTTCTCGCCACTGGTGACGTTTCCATGGATCTCACATTTATCGATAGAATGATGTCCGTATGGGGCCAAAAGTAATGACGAAGAAAAAGTTATCATTTGTATCTTTTGAATTTAAGAATAACCACTTCTTTGCCTCTTTGGCCATAGATGACTTCATTATTTCTACTTCAAATCAAGAGAAATTACTTATAAAGGCATCGAGAATATATGAATATTCAATCAAAATTATGTTGATTAATGTTAGTGAAATCCAGTTATTCCGCAATGAACGAAAAACAATATCAGCAAGAAAAGTATGGGAATTAGGCGATTTAATTTTTAGACTTACTCATAAATTTGAAAATATCGCACTACAGATTGATGGGCTGTACGAACACTTAGTTCGTGATTTGAATGTTAATCGTAAGTGGCTGGAAAAAGTTATTACCTTACGCCGTTATCTTCCCAAAAAAACGCTTATTCCTAAAAACATGAGCTGGGGGGAATGCGAGAAAGGTACCCGCAAAGTGGCTGAGAGATTGCTGAATAAAACTAATCTGGGCTAGTCCTTATGAATCGTCCTGAAATGATTAACAACGAACTCAATTATTTTTCTCAGCATCCGAGGTGTTTTACTGCACAAGAGTTAATTAACTTTGCAGCAGAAGAACTTGATTTGATGGAAACACGCAATTCTCTTTTAAGCGATCCAAGATTTCTGCATATTCCTTGTAAGCCTCCTTGTGATGAATATTATATTTCCAAGCAGATTTTAATCAGAGGGTTTGCTTTTCTGAACCTACGGCTTGGTCAAGCCAATCAATCAAGGCTAGAAGAAAAGAACTTATTAGGTTACATGAACTCTCATGGGATAATAAAAAATACCTTGAGTTTGCCTGAAGTAGTAGTGCGATTCGCAAACCAATTCGGTCTTATCTCCCCACTTGAGTATGTCGATATATACGTCTTCCCTTTGGCGAAAATACTTTCATTTTTATCAGATAAAAAATTTAGAAATGTCTCTGGCATTATAGACGAGTCAATCAATAACCTTGACATTGAAATCGATAATATCATGGCTGAAACAGTAGATAAAGAACTTAAAAAACTCGAGCAGAATATGTCTTATGTTCTTAGAGCCCGTGAAGGGTTTTTTCAAAGAACTCCTTTTACATTAAAAGTAATTGCTCAAAAGTTAGGTTACACAAGGGAAAGAATCCGGCAAATACAAATCGAAGCAATGCAAATGCGATATCTTGTCAGGCCCTTTTTTTCAGTATTGTTATGGGATATTATACATAATCATGGTTCTTTGCTATCTTATTCTGATACAAAGACGACGAAATACAGAAAATTTATTGTTAAGTGCCTGGGAATACCTTATGTAGAATTCCAAGATATGGGATTAACAATTTTAGGATTTAACAAAAAAGATCTTCCTAATTTTCAGCCCCCAAGCTTTTATGCCAATAAATTATCTGTATTAGAATGGTTAAAATCTGATTGTAAGTTAGACCTGGTCCAAAAGGATCTCGAAATTCTTACAGATCATTTAATATTATATTGGCTTAAGAAAACAACTATAACTAAAAAATTACACTTTACGCTTCATGAGATGGGGCGGCCATCCCATTATTCCGAAATCTGCAAAGTATATAATTCTCTTTTTCCGGATTACTATAGATCGGAAGAAAATGTACACGCAGCTCTAGGACGCGAGGAACATGGTGTAGTTTGGATAGGTGCCAAAGGAATGTATGCACTTGAGGAATGGGGTTACAAGCATCCATCAATACCACTTTTTAATACTGTGACTGAAATAGTTACAAAAAAATATAAAATTACAAAGAAACCTGTTCCTCTCGAAGTTATAGTTTCTGAATTAGGAAAATAGAGGATGTCCCAATCGTAGTTGGAAGTGATAGCTACTCCCAAGTTTTATCTTACGCTACTTTGCCTTTCCGGGCAAGCTTCTTATCCTGGGCCAACTCATCCAAATGCGCTTCCAGGATCCACAACTGTTGATGCCCCATAAT
>JAEORY010000584.1 GCA_016840645.1 Candidatus Borrarchaeota archaeon
AACAGCAACTGTACCATTGGGGAATTCAGGGGTTACTCCTCCTCCTCAACAGTTAACTGCCATCAATATTGACGCCCAAATTGACTTTTACGGTTCTCAGGAGGCTGCTTAAGCAGAAACGTGCCGTAATGTTCAGGACCTCCAATGACGTATATAATCCTGAACGAGCAGGTAAAAGAGTAAGGATTGCCTGCTTAAAACCTTTGGTGATTTACGGGAAAGCCTAAGTAATGTATAATCTATGCGGAACTAACATTATAAGGTAACCCGATGGAAGAAGTAAAATTAGCGTATATCGCAGGAATAATAGATGGAGAAGGATCAATAATGATTCAACGGCAGGCATCAAAATCATTTATGGAACAAAGAGCTAAAAGTGGATGTTTTCATCCCCATTATAGTCCTGGTGTTCGGGTGGGGATGCTTCAACGTGAACCATTAGATTTTATTGTTAATACAACTAAAATTGGTTTTGTACATGAGGAAAAGCCTTATCATCATAAGCGCCCTATGTATAGATGGATGATTAGAACTAAAAAAGAAATCGAAGAATTCCTACCGCTAGTTATGCCGTTTTTATTAGTAAAAAAAGAACAAGCAGAACTTTGTCTACGCTTTATGAGAGAGTGGGTAAGCTGCAACGGCGTTCGAATAACTCCTGAAATTCAAGCTGAACGCGAAAAGGCTTGGCTTTCAATGAGGAAACTCAATGGAGTGATTACTTTACCAGCAACGACTGAGCCCAGAGGCAGAGGGGGACGCGATTTATCAGCGCCCTTTGAAGCGACAGTCTGATCTTATAGGAAACTATAAGAGGGAAGGTTGAAGTGCCATCCCCGCCAATTTTTAATTGGTCAGTAAGCTAGAAAAAGCTGAAAGTAACAGTATGAACCTTACAAAACCAAGACCCAGTTCTAAATGAATCGGCTCAACGATTAGGGGTAAGTTTAAGACAAACCGAAGACGAACTAACAAGAAACATGCTCGCTTCTACAGCAAGTTTCATCAACTGTACAGGTGGCACGGACGGAGACAATCCAACAGAAATCACACGTTCAGATGTGGACTTAGTGATTAGAACGTTGGCTGACAACAATGCCTACACCATCGCTGATTATATCGAGGGTGAGGATAAATTCGGTACAGCTCCAGTGAGAGATGCCTATTTTGCTTTAGGTTCTACTCAACTTATTGGAGATTTGGAAAACGTGCAAGGATTTATTGCTAAAGCGCAATATCCTTCACCTATGCAAGCCTTAAGAGAAGAGTGGGGATCGGTTTCTAACCTAAGATTCTTACTATCTTCTATAGGTTCTGTATCAGTAGGTGCCTCTAACCTTGGCGCAGATGTTTATAACATTTTCTGCGTTGGTATGGAAGCATATGCAGTTGTTGAACAAGATGGTTATAGTGCTCAATTCATCTATAGACCACCTATTTATGACGGGCCATTAGCTCTGAATGCATCTGTTGGGTACAAGTTTGCTCAAGTGCCAAGGATAGAAAATGTTGTCCTTGTAAAATTTTCTCTGATTGACTCGGAAGCCTACGTTATACAGGAAGCTGCATAATATGGCGACGAGGGCGAAAGGGATTATGGAACCAATTGCTAATACCAGGTATCATATGTTACGTAAATCAAAAGAGGTTTTATGTTTAAGGTATGCACTGGTTGTAAAATTAATAAGCAATTTGAAAAATATGGAAAAGATAAGAAAGGTAAGTTTGGTTTAAACCAAAAGTGCAAAGAATGTTGTAGGAAAAGAGACAAAAGTAAAGATCGATCAGAAGAATCGGTTGAAAAACATAAGAAGTATAAAGCGGAATGGCAGAGAAAAAACAGAGATCTTTTAAATACAAGGCTAAGAGAGAGATATGAAAGAAATATCGAAAAGAGCCGTGATGAAGCAAGAAAGAGGGCTGTTAAATACAGAAAGTCAGAAAAATACAAAGCAAACAAGAACAATTATGATAGGGAATATAGAAAAGAAAACCCCGAAAAAGTACAAGCTAGAGACAGAGTTAAATATGCTGTTTCTACAGGGGAACTTATTCGTTCATCAGAATGTGAGCTTTGTAAAAAGGTGTGTCAAACTCATGGTCACCATCAAGACTATTCCAAGCCGTTGGATATTATTTGGCTTTGTCCTACATGTCATATATCTCACCATAGAAACCATAAGAACTGCGCTGAACGACTTAGCGAGAAAACTCCTTTGGGAGATGCAAAAGTCTGAACTCGACTGTAAAGGTCGAGAGGGAGATCCGAAGAGGTTTCCCCGCCTGTTTAATAAGCAGGTCACAAAAGTAACAGAACGAACAAACGACGCATGGGTAATTAACCTACGCGCCACATTAGCAGCGTAAGGGGGCGATCATGGACGGAACAATAATTCAACAAGGTCGCTTTACTTCAGATGGTACAGTGACAGAGATCCAAGTTAGATCAGATATCGACTGGATGGAAGTATTAAACTACACAGTTGCTGATGCAGATCAAACTACTGCTGTAGGAGTTAAATATTATTGGCAAAGAGGTATGGCCGCAGATACTGGTATTGAATATAAAAAATCCAATGCTGCTAATGCTGCTAACTTGATTGATGCGATGGCATCTGGTGGTTTTACACTTTTAGATACAAGTGCAAGCCCTCTAGATACATTAAACGCAACAACAACAGCAATTTCAACTGCTGCTATTCCTGTTGTTACCAACTCTGGAACAAATGGTTTAGTTGCTGGTGACGTTGTAAGAATTATCAATACCACTAATGCTCAGCAATTAGGAGGTTTTGATTTTACTGTAGGTCATAACACCTTAAGTGGTACTACTTTTAGTTTAGACTATATGGATCAACTTGCTTTAGCAGGTACTACTGGATCTTGGAGACGGATTAAATTTGATCCTCAATTCTATCCAGTTCATAGAACTATTACTAAAGCGGTAAGTTCAGGAACATCTACTGTTGTAACTCTTTCTGTAACTCATGGTTATACAGCGGGACAAGCGGTTAGATTTGTGGTTCCATCTGCTTATGGAATGGTTGAGCTTGATGGATTAGTAGGTAATATCACAGCTGTGAATACTACACTAGCTTCTGGAAATACAATCACTGTTGACATTGATTCAAGTGCATTTACTGCATTTGCTTTCCCAGTCAACGCTGATGTTCCTTTCAGCCCTGCTTTAGT
>JAEORY010000031.1 GCA_016840645.1 Candidatus Borrarchaeota archaeon
CGTGCAGCACGTTTTTTCGCAAATATATATTCCGTAGCTAATCCATAATATAGCAGACGTGCGGCTTCTTTTGCCACTTCACGTCGTTGTTCCCATTTCATTGTTAATCACGTCTTAGGGACACGATCGCTTCAACTAATGTTCTGACTAGGTTTATATCAATTGGACTTACCATATTCTTTTTTAAAGAACTCCCAACAATCGCTCCGTCTGCAACTTCGAGTAGTTCTTCTGCGTTCTCAGGATTAATCCCACTACCTATAATAATTGGAACGTCAGACACTGCATTTTTTACCCGTTGTACAGTCTCAAGTTGCGGAGGCGATCCTGTTTCATGACTTGTCACAATCAAGCCATCTGCCTTGCCACGATAGGCTGCTTCCCTTGCCTCGCGTTCAATGGGTACTTTCACAAGAGGAGTAGCATGTTTTACATCAATATCTGCAAAAATTTGCACATCGCAATTAAGTTTGCTTCTGTATCTTAACAACTCTGCAGCGCATCCAGGAATTATGCCAGTGCCGACCATTGCTGTACCTATAAATACATTAACACGAATAAATTCTCCACCTATTGCATGAGCAATTGCCACTCCAGCAAAGGGATCATTACGTAATGCACTTATACCTATGGGCAAAGAAACATTCCGTTTAATTTCACAAGCTATTTTTGTCATAGAAGCAACCGTTTCAACAGCCATTTTTTCTAGAAATGGTTGATCCCAATAATTTTCGATGATGAGACCATCACAGCCTCCTTCTTCAAGTGAACGTGCATCAGTTATAGCAAATTCGCATATTTCTTCAAGATCTTTAGAATCATGCGGTGAACCTGGAAGTGCAGGTAAATGAACTACGCCAATTATCGGCTTTTCATGAGTGAATATTTTCGCTAACAAATCTAATCCCCTGTGAGAACTTTGGAAATTGGCCTCTTAAGATAATCAATTAGGAATCATTTAATTATTTAGATTAGGAAAATTAAAAAGTTGCGTCGCAAGTCACATAAGAATCTAGTCAAAACTCGCTGCAGACGCCTATATAAGATTGAAACAGGCGTCAATAAATCATTTTTCATCAAAATGTTAGACCTAATTGCAGATTATCATTAATAGTTTGAAATCGCAACCTTTCTAGTGGTTTTTACACCAAAAAAAAACAAAAGCGAAGTGTTTATATATGACTCTGACATATAGTTATATTGAGATATAATAATGTTTAAATAGGAGGTGTATAGATGTCAGCCGTTGAAGAAATGGATGTATCCAGAGAATTTACACCGATTAACGTAGAAAAGAAAATCCCACCGAGTGCAAGAGTTGTTTATGATTTGCTTAAAAAGAATGGACCGTTAACGGCGAAAGATATTTTACGTCAATGCAATCTTGCCCCCAGAACGGTGCGTTATGCCCTTAAAAAATTATTAGATGGCGAACTTATTCGGAGATTGCCCAATTTAAGTGATATGAGACAAAACATCTATCAGCTGCGAGAAGTAAACTAGTCTGTTTTTTAACTATTTCGAATAATATCTGGGGGTTGTTTCTTTTCCCATTTTCTTATTCCAAAATTAAAGTAATATTTTAGACTATTTTTCATATAGGCTTTGAATGCCCCATTTAGGGGGTTTTGGCTTGTTTTTCTTTTCTTCGTACTCCGTCATTGATTTCAACAACCACATACGTCTATACCATTGAATCCTATCTCGATCGTGCCTATTTAAAAAGCAATGTAAACAGTAGTAAGTGATTTCGTCATTATCGTTATGAAATCTCATTTCTGCACTTGCACCACATTCATCGCAAGAAACAGTAGAGTCAGTTTCATCTATTTTTTCTAACTTCAAATTCTAGTCACCTTACAAGATTTATACACCACAGGAGTTCTTCATAAACAAAACTAAAACGGCAATAAAGTAAGACTCTTAAACATTTTAGAATGTATAGGTATTCCATAATAGAACTTTGAATGAATTATTAGACTTAAGTCCAAATGGTGAAATGTAATGGAAGTACCAACTGTTTATTTCGCAGATGCTAGAGCGAGGAGTTCTGCGGAGAGCCTTATCTCCAAATTTGATCGAATAATTGAAATTGAGCTGAAAGATAAAATCTCTAAAGGCGATCTTGTTGCCGTAAAGACTCATATGGGATCACCTTTATCCACACGATATTTACGCCCATTTTACATAAGAAGATTAGTAGAACATCTAAAAAAATGGGGTGCCAAGCCATTTGTAGCTGAAACTACCGGATTAGGGCTTACTAATCCTCGTGGTACTGCCCAAAAATATTTAGAGGTTGCTACTTCTCACGGGTTTACTCAGGAAACAGTTTTAGCACCAATAATAATCGCAGATGGACAATTTGGAACAGATATAACGAAAGTAAAAGTTATGGGTAACCTCTTCAAAGAAGTCACTTTAGCAAAAATGCTTACGAAAGTCGATTTTCTTATAAGTGCAGCACATTTTACAGGGCACGCGTTTGCTGGACCAGCGGGCGCCATTAAAAATATTGGTGTGGGTTGCGCAGGTAAGACAAGCAAAGGGCTAATTCACTTTAAAAATAAACCAAAAGTCAATCCAAGTATTTGTGATGGTTCGCCTGGGTATTCGATCGCTCCTTGCATTACTGCTTGTCCAGTTGACGCTGTTAGTAAAGAAAATAACAAAGCAGTAATTGACGAAGAAAAATGCATTTTTTGCTATGCATGTGTTGTTAAATGCCCTCAAAAAGCCATTGAAACGGAGAGAACAGAAAAGAGTTTCTTACAAAAAGCAATTGCTGAACTCACCAAAGCTTTTATACAGACTATTGGCAAAGAAAACATCTATAATTTTAATTTTCTAATCGAAATTGACTGGAATTGCGATTGTGAGCATTTACAGAAAGGTTGGAATGACACCCCAATTGTACCAGATCTTGGGATACTTGCTTCATCAGACCCATTAGCTATAGACCAAGCTTCCATTGATCTTATCAATGCTGCACCAGGTATACCAGGATCAATGGCAGAGGAATGTGGTGTCATGGAGCCTGGAGCGGATAAATTAGGAGGTATACTGAAAGATATTGATCCTCAAAATCTCTTAGTCGCAGCAGAAGAAATCGAACTAGGAAGTCGCAAGTACAAACTTGAGAAAATAGAAATGCCATCGCCCAAATCCACGTAGTTTCTGTTGCTATTATACAACATTTTAAGAACAGAAACTTATTCCTTAAAGGAGTGTAGACCTTATAGAGTTTCACTAAGGGAATTTCTCGTCAGCTAGATGCAAACTGCAAATCGTGAATAACAGAAAAAGTTATAATGTAATTATTACTCTGTTGGCGATGTATTATTTATTATATAATTAGAGAGGCTGAATTCTTATGACAGAATCAAATACTGACGTTTTCGATATGATGAGAGATGAGATCTTAGCAAATGCGGAAGAAAAAGCAAAAGAAATTCTAAATCAAGCAAATCAAATAGCGAGCGAGCTCTATGAAGATGTACAAAAGAGAGCAGAAAGATTATCTAAAGAGATTATAGAACAAGCAAAAAAGGAAGCAGTTCTTAGATTAAGAAGAGAAATTGCAAAAGCTAAACTTACCGCAAGGAGTGATACACTCAAGAATAAGGAAGAAATAATCAATGACGTTTTCGATCAGGCTCAGAAGAAATTAATAGGTTTTGTAAGTTCAGCGGAATATGTAACAACTCTAAATAATCTAATAACAGAAGCCGCAATTGGATTAAATGGTGGAGATCTTAAAATAAAAATTCAAACAGGTCATGGGAAACATATAGATATTAGCAAAATTCAACAACGTGTGATGCAGCAAACTGGTACGACAACAACTCTACCAGTTATAGAAGATAATTTACGAAGTGTTGGAGGAGCAATTGTAACCAATTCTGACGAAACAATACTAATAGATAACACTTTCGAAGCAAGACTCAGACGCATGAGGCAAGAAATTAGAACTAAAATTGCCAAGATCTTATTTGAATAGAGAACTGCTTTTTTTTGAGTAAGAAAATGATGAAAAATGGTAATAATTAGTTTTTTGAGTCTTCAATTACAGAATCGTTACAAAAATACATTCAAAAAGTAAAAAATATAGAATCAAATATGCAAAAACAAAAGACATAAAACTCTAGCTTTGAAAAAATGAACAGTTATATCTAGCAAATCCTTCGTATAGATGGATCTGCCCTATATCTAGATATTCAGGAGGTCTAGAGAATTTCTGAAATGGAAACAACTGAAGGAGAGGAACTATTAGTCCCGTTGGATCAATATCTTGCATGTGGGATTCATATAGGTACACAAATTGCCACAAAAAGTATGCAACCATTCATTTATCGAGTTCGTAATGATGGACTTTATGTTCTTGATGTAAGGACTACAGATCTGAGAATAAAAGCTGCAGCGAAGTTCTTATCACGATACGAAACTGACAGAATTCTTGTGGTTTCAGCGAGAGCATATGGTTTTAAACCCATTGAAGCCTTTCGCGAGACTATAAGATGCAAGGCTATGCCAAAACGTTTTATTCCAGGAACTTTAACAAATCCAAATATTGAGGAATATATAGAACCTGAAGTAATTATGATTACCGACCCTCGTGCTGATAGACAAGCTTTAAAGGAAGCATTACGCGTAGGTATTCCCGTGCTTGCACTTTGTGATACCGATAATGGTACCAAGAATGTAGATATTGTCATTCCAGCAAATAATAAGGGACGTCGTGCACTTTCATTGATATTCTGGCTTCTTGCAAGAGAAGTTCTTAAGGAACGTGGCGAGATTGCAAGTAACGAAGAATTTAAAGTACCGCTTTCAGAATTTGAAAGCAAAGTTAGACGTGAGCAACAAAGTTAGACGTGAGCAATAAAGACGGATGTTTTTACTAATAGTCTTTTAGTGCTCTATTGAGTATTCAAGATTTTTAATGAAAGTTGCTTGGTTAATTCAAAGCTTAGAATTATGAAATTATGGCAACCGCTCAATAGTGACTGGGTTGATTAGAAGAGGTTTGGTCAAAGTATTTGAACATGAGATATCTAATTATACACTTTGTCTAGCTTGTGATTCTACTTACTTATATTACTAAACAGTTTGTTTATCAATTTAGATAACAAAAGTTCTGCTGGGATGTTATGAGTACATATCTCAAGAATTTGACGATATTGAAACTTGGCGGTAGCGTGATCACAGATAAGTCAAAACAAAATCAAATAGATTCAAAAACTATTCAAAGAATTGCCAAAGAGGTTTCAACAGTAACTTCTTTCATAAATTTGCTTTTGGTTCATGGTGGGGGGTCCTTTGGTCATCCAATCGCCAATAACTATCAAATTCATAAGGGGTGGCAATCGCCAAGTCAAAGAATTGGCTTCTCGGAAACAAGAAGAGCAATGATGACATTAAATAAGGCCATTGTTGATACATTTTTAGCAGAAGAAATTCCTGTAGTTTCTGTACAGCCTTCCGCATGCACCCTGACTGATAGTGGACGTATCGCACACATGGATCTTGAGCCAACAAGAAACTTATTAAAATTTGATTTTATTCCTGTCTTTTATGGAGATGCAGTAATGGATCTTACACAAGGAATCGCGATATTATCCGGTGATCAAATCGTTAATTACTTAGCAAAAGAACTCTCCGTAAAAAGAGTGATTTTTGCAACAAATGTAGATGGTTTGTTGGATTCTGACAAAAAACTAATCCCTGAAATCAATCTTAATACTTTTGAAAATTTGCTTTCATTAGCTAAAGAATCCGTTGCCTCGGACGTTACTGGCGGCATGTTTGGTAAGTTAAAGGAAATTGAGCCTTTGATGAGAGAAGGCGTGGACGTTATAATAATCAATGCAACAAAGCCAGGTATTATCGAAGAAGTTTTAAAAGGTAAAAAGGTAGTAGGTACTTATTTCACGCGATGAGAAAAACATCAGATAGAGGTTCTTGCATTGAAAAATCAGGCAACAGTAGCAAGAAAACTAGATCATATCAAGATATGTTTAGATAAGGATGTCCAAACGAAAAAATCTACTGGATTCGAAGATATTGATTTTGTACATTGCGCACTTCCAGAATCAGATTTAGCCAATATTAAAACCAACAGCAAATTATTCGGACACGACTTTGCTGCTCCAATTATTATTAGCGCAATGACAGGTGGACATCCAGTTGCTGAAAAGATCAACAAAACTCTAGCAATTGCGGCACAAGAAATTGGCGTTGGTCTCGGTCTGGGAAGCCAAAGAGCTGCACTAGAAAACCCTCAATTAGAAATAACATATTCTATAGCCAGAAAATACGCGCCAGATGCTTTCTTAATTGGAAACATTGGTGCACCACAATTGGCAGATGGTTCTATCAGAGCAAAAGAGGCAAAAAAAATTATTGAGATGATTGATGGAAATGCTTTAGCAATCCATTTAAACGCATTACAGGAAGCCATTCAACCTGAAGGAGACTTAAACTATTTAGGTGTAATCCAAGCAATCAATAAACTGGCAGATGAATTAGATGTTCCAATAATTGCTAAAGAAACTGGAGCAGGCATCTCTAGGGAAACTGCCAACCTTCTTGAAAAGGCAGGTGTAGGCGGAATAGACATCCAAGGAGTAGGAGGAACAAGTTTTTCTGCAGTTGAAGTATATCGTGCTGAGGAACAAGGATTAGAACGTTTAAAAAGGCTTGGAACTTTATTCTGGGACTGGGGCTTGCCAACAGTGGTAAGCACGGTTGAAGTAGTACATGCGACTTCACAAGTAGAAATAATAGCTTCAGGTGGAATAAGAAACGGTCTGGATATAGCCAAAGCGATTGCTCTAGGTGCAGATGGCATAGGAATAGCCTCACCACTGCTAGAACCTGCCTTCAGTGGAGATGTAGAAGCCGTAAAATCTGTTATAGATAGTATTATCACTGAATTGAAATGTGCTATGTTTCTCACTGGAGCACGTGCTATTGAAGATCTTAAAAAAGTGCCCATTATCATTTCTGGTAACAGTGCAAACTGGTTAACATTAAGAGGAATTGATATTTCCATGTTTGCTAAACGCTTATTTACGAAATAGTTTTTTTAATTATTATTAAAATCTATTTCGGTTTTCTTAAAGTTTTAAATTTTTATTTCAAAAAATAATTGTCAGAAATCAGCAAAAATGCTCTTTCCAAAAAAGTAGAGTAGTTCAGGTAGTCTTACAGCTGTTGAAAAAGATCAATTAATTAAGAAGACTATGTCACTAGAACAAAAGCTTTTAAAAAGTACAATAACTATGATCACAGGTAAAGTTAAACAAAAATGATCACTTATGAAGGATGAAAGCATTGCATTTCCTCTTATAATGCAATGCATGAAGCGAGGTGTGAAAAAATGTCTAAACCATTTTATGTAAAGTTTGACGTACCAAAAGATTTAGCAGATTCTGCCCTTGAAGTTTTGGCAGCAGCAAGAGACACCGGAAAGATTTCTAAAGGAACGAATGAGACTACCAAAGTTGTGGAACGTGGAACAGCGAAACTCGTTCTTATTGCAGAGAATGTAGATCCTCCTGAGATAGTAGCTCACTTACCACTTCTATGTGAAGAAAAAAATGTCTCATATATCTATGTCCCGACTAAGATGGGGATTGGAACGGCATCAGGAATAGAAGTACCTTCGGCTGCAGCTGCCATTACAGATGCTGGAGATGCTGATAAACTACTTAAAGATATCATCGGAAAAATAAAGGCCTTGTAATGCAAAAACACATGAAAACGGAGGAACGCACATGAGCGAAGAGATGGGTTATCCAGCTGAAGTAATTCAGGTGATTGGCCGAACGGGTGTTACAGGAGAAATCCTACAAGTGAAAATCAGAATACTAGAAGGACGCGATCAAGGACGAATTCTTACTAGAAATGTCAAAGGACCAGTACGCATGGGAGACATCTTAATGTTAAGAGAAGTGGAACGAGAAGCTAGAAAACTAAAGACACCATAACAAGGCTATTTCAACTTGAGAAAAATCCAGCGTGATAAATTATCAATACTCTTACTTTTACAAGTTTAATGCATTTTTTTTGACATACCATTCTGTAAATTGTTTTAAAGCACGCATTCTATGCGAAAATTCATTTTTCTTTGAGATACTCATTTCTGCAAATGTTTTATTGCTTCCTTCTGGTATAAAGATAGGATCGAAGCCAAAACCACTGTTTCCACGAATAGAATGCGTAATAATCCCTTTTATTTCTCCCTTAAAAGATATAACACTTTCTTCAGTTGTTCCGTAGCTTAAAACAGCCTTAAATTTAGCATTTCTTTTTGTTTCATTTTTTAACAATTTTAGAATTCCTTGACAACCTATAGTTCGCATTACATAAGAAGAATAGGGACCCGGGAAACCGTTTAGCGCCTCAATAAAAAGTCCAGCGTCTTCAACAAGTATTTCTTTATTATGTTGTTTTAAAATTACTTTTGCTGCATGTTCTGAAATTTCCCTAATACTATCTGCCTGGATTTCAGGTTTCTCAATTGCTAAATGTTGAATTTCAACCCCGTATCTTTCCAAAACAAGCTCCGCTTCTTTAAATTTGCCGATATTGCTGGTTACCAGATATAACATATGCTAACTCGCCCTCTTAAGACATTCGTAGATATCTACCTCTTTTCCGAATTGATTCCATTCGATCATATACTTCTTTCATAGGTGCTGAACCAACTTCCTCTTGATATCCTTCTAAAATTTTACTAAATACTTCTTCTGTAACTCTATAATGAGTACTCTCAAGTGCCCTTTTCATAAGATGCAGATCAACTGCCTTATCTTCGATTGAGGTAGAGTTGTAACCCAATCCGAAGTCAATAAGGTAAATTTTCCCCGTATCTGTTAGAATCATGTTAGAAGTGGTAAGGTCTCCGTGTATCATATTTTTTTTATGCAATCTACCAATAAGAATTCCTATTTGTCTTGAGAGAGTTTTTCGAGCTTCAGCGTTGAGTTCATCCAGAATATCTTTAATTCTTTGACCCTCAATGAATTCCATTATAATAGTTGTCTCACGTTTGTCTATTTCGTAAACAGTGGGTGTTGGCACTCCGGCTATTTTAGCATTTCGTAATAGATTTGCCTCACGAACAGTTCTAGCGACTCGCAAGGTCCAATCAAGTTCAGAAACTCTGTAATCTTTTTTTATTCGTTGTTTTCGAATAATATGTTTTAAATACCATGTTTCTTTGTAAAGATATGCTTCTGCACCTTTTTTTAAAAGCAATAAACACATCCACCTATGTTCTCGTAAATTCAACAGCACCTAAACTCCATTTAGGGAGAATTTGGCTGTTCTTGATATTTAAAATATCACCTTGCAAAAATTGAATTAATCCTGTCCAAGCTATCATAACACCGTTATCTCCTGCAAGATCCGGTGATACAGCAAAAAAACTAGCATTGTGTTCTTGAGAAATTATTTGAATCATATTCTGAAGTCTTTTGTTTGCAGCAACTCCTCCTGTTAATAATACTTCTGATTTCTCAGTATGCGCGAGAGCTCTTTCAGTAACTTCAGTAAGCATCGCAAAAGAAACTTCTTGCAAACTGAAGCAAAGATCTTCAAGTGGTTCATTTTCTTTTAGTTTGTTCACTGCGGATGTTAATAACCCTGAAAAAGAGAGATCCATCCCTTTCACACTATAAGGTAGCGAAATGAATCTTCTGGAACTTTTTTTAGCAATTTCCTCTATTTTTGGTCCACCTGGATGAGAAAGATTAGCTTCACGTGAAAAAGTATCAAGCATGTTTCCTAAAGCAATATCTAAAGTCTCACCAAATATCCTATACTTATCTGCTTCATAGGCAGATATAATCGTGTTGCCTCCTGAAACATATACAACAAGTGGATCTTTAAAACCTGATAATTGCCTGCCAAGCTCAATATGTGCTATGCAATGATTTACACCAACTAAAGGAATATTTAATAGAAGTGCAATTGTTCGTGCAGCTGTTGCAGTAACACGTAGGCAAGGTCCTAAACCAGGACCTCTTGAAAATGCGATTAATCCAATGTCCCTTTTATTTAAATTGCTTTTTTCTAGTGTTTCTCGGAGTGTTGCAGCAAAAACATTCGTATGATGCTGTGCCGCTTCTCTTGGATGAATTCCTCCACTCTTGGGAACATATTCACTACGAACATTAGCATATATCTTTCCATTAGAATCAATTACTCCAATTCCAAGAGTATGGGCAGTTCCCTCAAGCCCTATGCAAAGCATATACTGTCACGCTTCTTTTCAAAAAGAGATAATAAAAAATGAACAATACCTAGAAAGATGAACTTTTATTTCTTTTTAGCCGCCTTCTTTGTTTTACCTTTATCTTTAGTCTTCTCTTCTTGAGTTTTAAACGCTGTATAACCGCATTTCCCACATGCATAACGATCATAATGATCCGCCATAAATGAATTGCAGCGAGGACATTTGCGCTTTAATAAGGTAACTTTTTTGTAATCTTTATCAATGTTATAATATTTATGTACCATTTTAGGACCTCATCATTAATTTACTTTAATTTATGTACTTTTTGATGAAACATGATACCGAAATCCTGATGATTATATAATATTCTATTCTTCAGCAGTTTTTCCTCTGTTTCTTACGATTATGTGCGATGGTTCTATCATTTCACCTTCAGAGGGTATAGAATATACTCTTGCATAGATCTTAGTTACTGAAACTCCAAATTCTGAGAGAATTTTTTCAACAAAAAGCGCTTCTTTGTCACAATTTAAAAGAGCAGAAAGTTTGTCTCTAATTTCTGCGCGCGTTGGAG
Source organism: Candidatus Borrarchaeota archaeon (assembly GCA_016840645.1). The sequence goes on from JAEORY010000031.1 coordinate 10,818, forward strand.
TAGCAGTTCGGGGATGTCTAACAATACATTCAAGTTCTTTTCTTTTTAACAATGGGTTTTCGAATTCCTTTAGAATTTCAATCTGCAAACTCAAGTTCAAGTTCCTCCATTTAGAGTTCTTACGTAAATTCAATTGTATCTTAAATTTTTCGATTTGACGAAGATCTCATCTAACCTTAAGAGCGTATTTGCCAGGTTTAGTAACATTCAACTGTTTAGCTATTTGATTATCTTCTAACGAGAAAAGCCACACGATGCCTGTAAAGTCTTCACTTAAAGTGTACGTTTTACAGTCTGGGCATTGCTGTTTTTCAGAGAAGATTCTATGACACACTCGACACGCTTTTTCCTTCATATTTATCACCATTAATTAAATAAGATCACCTGCGACGCTTTTTTCTTCTTTTCTTTGGTTTGGATTTAGGGTCGTCTTCTTTTTCAGTTTCTTCTCCATTCTCTCCTGCAGACTCTTTAACCCATTCTTCAATCCATGTCTTTGCCCCAAGTCCTTGTTGCCTCATAGAGAGTCCCATTCGAATTGCGTTTTTAGTTAATGAGATGGCTATTACTCTTGCCCGGATTTTGTCACCAACGCGAATTATCCTATTGCTTTCTCGTCCTTGTAGCGCGTGCTTTCCATCGTATGAAAAAAAATCATCATAAACTTGTGAAACATGAATAAGTGCATCTATACAACCTAATCTAACAAATAAACCAAAATCTGTAGCTTCAACCACTTCGCCCTCAACTATTTCGTGATCTTCTGGTTTGTAAGATAAAATATTGAAAGTTACATCATGATACGCGGCTCCATCACCAGGGATTAGTTTTCCAACACCTATATCTTCGATAGCAGTAACAGCAATAATTAGTCCTAAATCTGAATTGATAATTCCTTCATAATTTTCGCGACAAATTTCAAGGACCACTTCTTCTAAAACTTCTCCAAATCGACTTGGATCGACTCTCACCGTGTCCTGAATTTTGATATTTTTATACAATATATTTTATCCCCTTAAATGCTCTAAGAATAAAAAGATTAGAGTAAAAGTTAGGAAAAGCAAGACACTTCAATTCTATAAGCTATATTTAAAAGTCTTATTATCCCAGACGAATTGTTCTTTAACTAAAATCGAACCAAACAGAGTTATTTGCCCATATCAATACTCTCAAAGACTCTAGTTAGTGTATTTCTGCTTTCACTTTGAAAGATACATGTCCATTATTATAGAAAAATAAACCACGCGCATGCAATCATAATGAGAAAAACTAAAAAGTAGTGCACCTTACTTTTAGTAGATTCAATGTCTCTTATTTGAAGTTGGAGGTTTCAATGTGGCTATGAAGAAGGTACAGAGTGAAATTAATATCGGAATGGTAGGTCATGTCGATCACGGTAAGACTAGTTTAGTCCAAGCTCTGAGTGGAATCTGGACAGACACGCATTCAGAAGAACTAAGGCGTGGAATCTCAATCAAGTTAGGTTACGCTGATTGTGTAATCTACAAATGTACAGGTTGTGAACCTCCTTATTATACTACAGAAAAAAAATGCCCTGCTTGTGGTTCGAAAACTGAGTTTGTTAGGAAAATTAGTTTTGTTGACGCACCAGGACACGAGATACTGATGGCAAGAATGCTATCAGGTGCAGCGATTATGGACGGTGCAGTACTCGTTATTGCTGCAAATGAAGATTGTCCCCAACCACAAACAAGAGAACACCTTGCAGCGTTACAAATAACAGGTATCAAGAACATTGTCATCGCACAAAACAAAGTTGAATTAGTCTCTGATGAAGATGCTAAGACTAATTATGAGCAAATCAGAGATTTTGTTAAGCAAACGCTTGATGTTGATGTACCTATAATTCCTATTTCTGCACTTCATAAAGCCAACATTGACGTTGTTACTTCAGCACTAGAGGAGTTTATTCCAACTCCAAAACGAGATCTTGATAAACCGGCTAAACTTTATGTTGCACGATCTTTTGATATTAATAAGCCAGGTGCTACAGTAAAAGAATTAGTTGGAGGAGTTATTGGGGGCACGATTCTCGCAGGTACTTTCAAGACCGAAGATGAAATCGAGATAGCTCCTGGCATTCAGCAAAAGGAAGACGGTCCGTTTGAACGATTATATTCGGTTGTCACCACAGTACAAGCAGGCGGTAACATTAAACTAGAAGAAGCAAAGCCTGGAGGACTTATTGCTTTAGGAACCAAATTAGATTCATCTATTACAAAGGGAGACGGTTTGGTGGGAAATGTTGTAGGGAAACCTGACAATCTTCCACCAGTATGGGATAAAACACTACAAATTCAAGCTTCGCTCCTCGAACGCGTAGTAGGGCTTGCTGAAGAAAAAAAAGTAATGCCTATTAAGCAAAATGAACCTCTAATGTTAACAGTTGGCGCCTCTGCTACTATCGGCAGAGTTAAAGAAGCCGGTAAGAACGCTGAATTAGAACTTCAAAGACCAGTATGCATCGAGGAAGGAAGTAGGATCGCAATCAGCCGAAGAATAAGTGGACGATGGCGGTTGATTGGCTGGGGGATTGTGCAACCTTAAACCTTCTAAATCTAATTTATTATATTTTTAGGACTTTAAAGTCTCAAAAAAGGTGAAATACATGGTTTTAAGTATTATTATTGATTCAAATTTTTTATAATGCTCTCAGAAATTCAAATCAATATCATATCTGAGCTAGATCGCCTTGTAAAAAGAGAATATGAGTTAATTGCTCTAAGTGGAGTTATAACAGAACTACAAGGATTATTAAGCAAATATGAGAAAGAAGGTCGAGTTCGCCTTAGAAAGAAGGTCGAGTTCGCCTTAGAATTTCTAAAGACTGCGCAAATAAAGATTTTTAAGGAAGAACTCCTTTCTAGTGAGCCTATAGACGAATATATCATCAGAGTTGCCAGAAAAAAGGAGTTCATTGTTGCTACAAATGATCAAGAATTACGAAGAAAATTGCGAGATGAACATATTGCCGTTGTTTTTGTGAGGCAAAAATCATACCTTGCAGTAGATGGCTTCATTGGTTGAAGAAGGTTAATTGCTATATTGCTCGTAAAGAAGACTTACGGTTTCTTTAAAAAAAGAAAATAGGATAAAAGTAGCGAGAGAAGGATAGCTAATTTCTAGTTTTCCTTCATTTTCCCTTTTCTAAGAGAAGTTTTTTCGGTTTTGTTTTACGAGTAGTTAAGCAAGAAAGCACCACTGCTTCAGCGTGGTGATGAATTGCGGTAGTTTATGTTCACTTTCATCACGTGTATCGAGGGGTCTCCCTAGTGTTATATAGGTGGTACTGTGGAGATAAGACCTCCGTAACCCGCAAGGGGATCGAGTCTGTCGTTGAAGCAGGAAGCCTCGATACTTTAGCACGAGGTAGCTCACCCAATATCAGATTATATCTTCGGTTTCTCTCTTGCTATACCACATAGCAAAGGCTAGTACAGCAGTTAGAGCAATCACTATAGCTATTCCTAAAGGTGTTGGATTGAATACAAATATAGCGACTTGATCTGCTACTACGTAGTTAATAAGAGAGACCTGCAATATAAGTGGACCCACTAATAGTGCTATTAGGTTTATTACTTTCATCATTGGGTTTAGGGCTGGACCTGCCGTGTCTTTTAATGGATCACCTACAGTATCACCGACTACAGCTGCTTTATGTGCATCCGAGCCTTTTCCGCCGTAGAGTCCGTCCTCAATGCTTTTCTTAGCATTATCTAAAGCTCCTCCAGATATAGTCATGAAGACTGCCAACAATTGACTAACTATAATTGCCCCTCCTAGAAAGCCTCCTAGAGCTGCACCACTTAATAGGAATCCTACAAGCAAAGGTGTAGCTATTGCGATTATTCCGAGAGGAAGAAGTTCTTTTTGAGCAGCTCGAGTAGATATACTTACGCACCGTTCATAGTCGGGGTCTGCTGTTCCTTCCCATAGCCCAGGGATTTCTGCAAATTGTCTTCGTACCTCTCTAATCATCTTCGCTGCTGCTTTGCCGACCGCTTTGATGCTAATCGAGGCGAACAACAAGGGTACCGCTCCGCCAACAAGTAATCCGATGAAGATTAACGGAGATGACAAATCTAAGACCAGTAATTCACCACCTAAAAGCAGTGGGAGTTCTATATATGACCTAAAGAGCGAAACTGCAGCTATTACTGCTGATGCTATGGCTATTCCTTTTGTAACTGCTTTAGTTGTATTACCAACTGAATCCATATCTGCTAAGACGTTTTTTGCTTGAGGGGTAAAGTAGTCGTCTTTTGACATCTCAGCAAGACCTTGCGCATTATCTGCAATAGGACCAAATGTATCCATAGCTACATTATTCCCGGTCAACGTTAATTGTCCAATACCGCAAAGCGCAACGCCATAGAAAGCTGTTACGCCAAGCGAACCAAAGATTATTACAGAAACAAAAATTGCTACTGCTATGCTGATTACTGCCCATACACTTGATTCATACCCTACAGCAATTCCTTCGAGGATGTTGGTTGCTGCACCAGTTTGACATGCCTTTGACATACCTTTAACAGGTCCACTCTCTGTCGAGGTGAAATGCTCTGTTAAGAAGTTTGTTGATACTGCAAGTCCAATTCCAGCCATTATTGCAACTGGGAATTTCCACCAAACCACAGCTAATCCCGTATGTAAATCAGTTAAGCCGTTCATGTAGAAATAAGAGAGGATGAAGAAACCAACTATAGAGGCTGCTGCTGAAGTCGTGTAACCGCGGTTTATAGCAGCCATTGCACCTTCTTTCTCACCACGAAGTCTCACGGCGTACGTACCGATTATTGAACTTAACACTCCAATGGCTCGAACCATAAGTGGAAATAATACGCCTTTAAAGCCAAAAATCGCTGGTGGGAATGCAGCTAAGCCTAGTATCATGGCGGATACTTCTGTTACTTCGTACGACTCGAAGATGTCTGCAGCCATTCCCGCGCAGTCTCCCACATTATCACCAACCAAGTCAGCTACCACCGCGGCATTCCTTGGATCATCCTCTGGAATACCTTTCTCAACTTTGCCCACAAGATCTGCTCCAACATCTGCAGCCTTTGTGTAAATTCCACCACCAACTCGATAGAACAATGCTATGAGTGTTCCGCCAAATCCAAAGCCTAATAAGACTTCGAATGCCCATTCACGGAAGATTATAAATGCAATTATACCTCCTAGCAGTCCAAGCCCATCGGTTAGCATACCAGCTACTGTTCCACCTCTGTATGCTATTTTAAGCGCATCTCCGAAACTTTTGTTTGCTGCTGCTGCTACTCTGATATTTGCGCGTGTTGCAATATTCATGCCAGCATAGCCTACAGTTGCTGAGAAACCAGCGCCCATCAGGAATGCTAACATACGTCCTAGCCGAATTGATGGGAAGCCCTCTGGTTGATGCGTGGGCAACATTATTAGAATTGCCGCTAATATTGCAACCATAACGCCGATCGAAGTGAGTTGCTTCCTTAGATACG
>JAEORY010000585.1 GCA_016840645.1 Candidatus Borrarchaeota archaeon
TGAGCTAATTGATACAATTGAAAAAAAGAAATACGTTTTAGTATTAAAGAGTCGTCAGATTGGAATCTCAACTATTGTTCAAGCATATGCTGCATGGTTAACCGTTTTCTTTAATAATGTTGTTATAGGGATTATTTCAAAGGATGGTGCCGAAGCTACAGATTTCGCTAGAGTTATTCGCGGTATGGTTGAAAAACTTCCTGATTGGATGAAACCATTGGGAGGTTCACAGGGTCGTGGATTAGCAAAAAGAACTGAGCGTTCATTTATTCTAACAAATGGTAGTAAAGTTTATGCTTCTCCAGTTAATCCAAATGCTCCTGATAAAACACTTCGTGGTAAGGCATTGACATTCTTAGTAATTGATGAGGCGGCATTCGTTGGTCATGTTGAAGCGGCTTGGACTTCTATGGTTCCTGCTCTATCAACAAATCAGATGCAAGCACGTAAAGCAGGTATTCCATATGGGACAATAGTTCTTTCAACACCCAATAAAACCATTGGTATTGGTCAATGGTATTTTGAACAATACATGCGTGCTATTTCAAGGGATGATATTTTTGAACCATTTGTAATTCATTGGAAAATGATTCCTGAATTAGCTGATGATCCTTATTGGTATGATACTCAATGTAAGCTGTTCAATTATGATCCAAAGAAAATTGCTCAGGAGTTGGAATTAAAATTCTTGCCAGCAGAGGGATCATTCTTTGAAGCAGATACAGTTGAGAAAATGCAAAATGCATGTGTCAATCCAATTGAAAAATTAAGAGTTTTCAATGGAGAAATATGGAAGTTCCAGGAAGCATATCCGAATAAAACATATATGATTGGAGTGGATACCGCCCCTGAACATGGTGCTGATAAATCAGCTATTACTGTATGGGATTATCAAACATTAGAACAGGTTTGGGAATATCAGGGTAAGTGTAAGGTATTGGATTTCTTAAAAGTTGTTCAGATTGCAGCAACACAATATAGAAGCGGACCAATCATTGTAGAATCGAACTCATATGGTAACCAGGTTGTTGAACATTTAGGTCAAAGTAATTTTTCAAGTAGATTATACAGAGAAAAAAGAGGACCACATACAATAGTTCCTGGTCTTTCAAATAATGCAAAAACAAGACCGCTTATGATTGATGCTTTATATTCTTATATGAGTCAATATCCGGAGTCTGTTAAATCACAAAGACTCGCTCTTGAATTGACAGGGTTAGTTTCAAAATCAAGCGGAAAAGTTGAAGCTGATACTGGCTGTCATGATGACTTAGCATTATCAACGGCTTGTTGTATGTATGTTAGAAAGTATGATCCTCCTTTAATGTTGGAAACAGCAGAGGGTGGTTATTCAGGCGCTCTTGAAGTAATGCAAGACATTGTAGGATTTAATACTGATAGACCTACAGAAATAAGTAATCAATCTATTATGAAATCTGTTAAAAATAATTTAGATAAAAATCTAGGGTTTGTAGATATTATGAGCTTATATAATAAGGAATAAAAAATGGATGATAAATATATTGAAGAATTGTTTGCTCTCCCAATTGGATTAGAACTTGAAGCTGTAATTGATGGGCAGAAATTCTATTCATCACAAAAATTAAAGGAAGCTTTTTTGAAATCAATGGGCGGGTCCGGAAGAGCAATGGCAATTTATGACCAAGTCGAATCTTTGGTTATGAAAAAAAGACTCATAGTTCCTTGTTACTTATCTAAAAATATGTTTAAATTTTTCGCTCATAAAATTTTGGGAAGAACAGAAGATAAAAATATTCTTGGGTTTTATCATATGAAACAAAAGAGAGTATTTATCTTGATTGATAATGCTACAACTGCTATAGGAACAGCAAAAAATGATTTTATTGCTAGTACAACCATGCATGAATGTGTTCATTTATATGCTGATAGAATGAAAGGTAGATTTCTGAAAACATTTATGCCGGAATTAGAAAGATTTTATATTTCATATTTTTCAAGAGTATTTCAAACAAAAACAAAACCTGATGTTAAAAACATCATTAAAGTGATATCTAGTTTTGAATATAACAGAATGTCAAATATGAATAAACAATTAACTTATTATCACAATTTATTAGAGAAGGAATTAAAACCAATAACTGGACTTGATGAAAGACAATTTTTATTGACATTACAAGCACTTATAGTTTCAATAAAAATTTCTCTTGTCAATTTTTCAGCGTTTGTAAGGATGTATAGACAATATATGAACATTTACGGACCAATGGATAGAGCATACCAAGAAGCGTTTGGCAAAAGAAATACTTTTACAACTCCATATCAAGAGTTGGGTTCCGTGTCTGAAGTTATATGCGTCCTATCTGAAATGCAACCTACTCATCCAAAAATTAAAAAGATGTTTAAAGATATGGCATAGGAGTTTTAAAGTATGGCTATACGCAACGATAACAATCCTCCAACAAGAAGTTCGCCAGGCAGTATAACAAAAGCTGCCGATGCTCAGATGGATCGAATCGGTAACATCAGCAATGTATCTAAAACTGTATCTAATATGCAGAAAGATGTAAAACAGAAAATTACCGAAACCAAAAAAATGGCAGAACGATCTTCTGATATCAGTGCGGTTCAACAATCTATGACCACAGTGTTAGATAAATTAGGCGATACTGTTGCGGCGCTTTCGGCGGGTGTTAAAACTGTAACTATTGATACAGCAAGAGCTACAAAAGATGCCATCGGTGAATATAGTAAAGCTATTAGTCAGGATATTAGTTTTAATAAACAAAATGTTGTAGCTATGGCATTGGCTAAATCAACTCCTATATATGGTTACTTTGTTGCAAAGTTTATGGAAACAGATGTTTTCAAACGTGCAGCAGAGAGAATGAAACAGTCTATTGGTAATGCTTTTGGAAGTTTAGCAAAGGTATTTAGACGTGGCGGAAGACCTGAAAAAGCAACACCTATTCCAAAGGAATTAAGAGGCAAGAAAATTCCTAAGTTGGCCAAGGGCGGTGTTGTTGGTAAGTCTGGTTTGGCTAAAGTACATGCCGCTGAAGTAGTAATGCCAATTGATAAAATCTTAGACCGTATTGACGAGAGTTCGTCGGTATCTAAGAACGTTATGAAAATTATGTCTAGACTGGTGTTACAACATGCAGCATCAACAAAAGCTATGACAGGCATGATTCAACATCCAGAAGAT
>JAEORY010000586.1 GCA_016840645.1 Candidatus Borrarchaeota archaeon
GGTGAAAGTTTTACCGAACCGTGCTCGGTTTCGAATTCAACAAGTAACTTCTCTTATGCCATACTCCCCTCCTTGATAATTCGCAGGGAGCAGGAAGAACTCTGCCCGCTCCCTGCTTTATTCGGGAGGCTCGAAGCTGTGGCCACAGCCAGAAGCCTCATGTAAGATTACAATTGTCTCTGTATTTCTTGCTTATCTGCTCCTCAATGTCCTCCATCTGTATCACCTCCGCTTCCCTGTCATAGCCGGCAGTCTCCACTTCAATGAACTTCAACGTCTCTTCCAGCCGTTGGATGACAGCCCAGATTCCGGCCAACGCTTTTTCATCCCCTTTGATATCATGAAGCCGGTCAATGGCCCACTGGATGTCTTCTCTGATATCCTCAAGCATATCGGCCTCTCTATCCGATACGAATGGGACCCACGTAGTAAGGTTTCTCCCTGAAAACTTTCCCGTTCCTGCAGTGCGGACATAGGTCCTTTGTGACGATGATTCTCTTTCCCGTGTAACCGTCCGCCATCTCGCGGATATCCCTGTGTACCACCGCACCACATCGTGCACATATTTTTCTGAATTCTACCTGGTTCATGAAACCTCTGTATAACTGACAAGTCGTTCAATCCTCTGGCCTGGTTCGGTTTTATACTGTTTCATCCATTCGTCCAGTTCGTCTTCTCTGATACGTATACCCTTTCGTTTCCCGATACGATAATGAGGAAGCGGATTTAAGGGTCGGTGGAGCCAGGCATTTATTGTACGCGATGATATGCCGGTGAGCTTCGATACGTCCTTGATTGAGAGATATCTCACCACTGCACCCCCACTCTCAGCATTGTGCGATTCCCACCTTCGAACTTGTCGTAGAACAGCTTATCGTATGAATACACAGGATGGGTGCAGCTGTGTGAGAAGTTGAAGTAAAGATGTCTGAACGGCTGGATCTTGCAGTCGATGTAATAGGTATTCCGATATGGACAAAAGAACAGTGGAGATTCCGGTGACCGCTCCATGAGCGTCTCTATCCCGCCTGAAATCTCCATGATTCAGAACTCATAGGATATGCTCAGGTCTGTACTGAAATCATCATTTTCGGTTATATATCCGACGCTGAAATCCCCGTGGATCTCGCCTGCATTAACAGCAACTGGAAGGACCATCAAGCAAAGCATAAATGTCGCAAGAAGCCCGACGATGATCAGAAGAATCATCTCTAATCGTCCCATATAGCCTCTCTTTTCCTCTGGCTTTAACATTTTCCATGATTTAAACTCTTATAAGGAGCAGCCGGCCATAAAGTGGTGCTTATCCCGCTCCCAGGGGCTTGCCCACGCCCATGAGCCGGTTGTTCCTTTTTATTCAAAACCCTCCCAATTATTTGAAAATAACCTAAGAATATCTTATACTTTGAGAGAGGTCCCACATACTTGCCCGTGGAGGGAAATCTCGCAGGTAGTCCTTTTCATTTCCCATGCATGCACCTTTCTATTACGGGAATTAGAACTCTCCGCAATATTTCCTAAAACGGGCATATTTTTCCCCTCCCCTATTTGAGAATCAGCTCTGATTTCTTTTCCTGTTCTTCGATAAACGTGTGCAGTTCTCTTCTTTGATGCAGGATCCAGATGTAGCTTTTGTTAACATTATATTTTTCCGCTATCTAAATTAATGTCATACCGTATTCACGAATAAACTTTGATGTTCTTCTACTTTTGGTATCGTTTTTTGACATAATTTACTCCATAAAGTATCGATAATCTCAACATATATACCATATTGTAGCGCAATATGAAACATAGTCAAGAAAAAAGTTAAGAATTTCTAAAAAAATATTGAAAATTTATATGAGCGATTTATACTGAGATATACTGGGAGAGGTATAATTGATTAATTTGGTATATTTAAATGAAAGAGGACCAGATAAGGTATGTATTAGCGAAAAACATAAGAAAATTGAGAAGAGAAGCTCATCTCACACAAGATAAATTCGCACGTAAAATAGGTGTATCTAAATCCACAATTAGTAAATATGAAAAAGGAGAAAATTTTTTCCCATTAGAAAAATTACCTATTATAGTAAAAGCTCTTGATTGTAAAGTAGACGATTTATTTGAACCAATATTCAAAGAATTAATAGAAGAAGATCAAGAATATAATGAACTATGTAAAAAAGCAAAAAATATTCGGAAATATAATGAAGAATGGGACAGTTTAAAAATAACGATAGAAAGTTTAATGTTAAGAGTATCACAAAAAACTGGATTTTTTGATAAGGAAAAACGTATTCAAAGGGGGGATGGGTAACCAACAGAATGTAATTCCCGCTTTACAACTTATTAAAGGCGGTCTGATAAATAAAAAAAGTTATAAAAGAGAGCGACCTATTTTATTAGACAAGATTAAAAAGGGAGATACAACCATATATCTTCTGCGGAAGAAGCGGCATACCATAGATCTTAATGAAGTCGAAAAATATAAAATTCCGATAGGCTATTATGGAGAAATAAACCCTACGAATCTGCGTATTGTAGCAACCAAGAAAACCGATTCTTGTCGTATTTATTATCTATGTTAAATGACCATCCTGATTGTAAAATCGCACTTAATTTAAATATTCACTTCTTTATAATATTGTTAATAAAACAATTCTAAACTTTACCATCTTTTGGCCTTGTTCCATATATGGAATTGTACAAAATACAAAAAAATATATTTTTTTTGTAAAAAGTGTTGATTTTCCCCTCCAAATATGCATAATCACATAAAGGACACCATTATGGAAGAAGAAAGCAAACACAAATATGTGGAGTTTGGACGCCTGCTTCGAAAGAGCAGAAAGATTAAATATGGGGAAATCAAGAATTTTTCAAAAGCAACAGGGATTCCTGAGCATCTCCTTTACCAGTATGAAATTGGCAGGTCGTTTCCTCCAATTGAGAATTTCATCACTATCTGTAAATACCTTGAGAAATCCCCTACATATATGCTTTTACCCTATCTGGATTTAAGCAATGATGAAAAAGAAATAATCAGCCTTTATCAGGAATTTGCACTTAATGAAATGTTAAAAGATAAAGAAATGGCAGGTTTCATCAAATTCTCAATGCTCTGTTACGAGCTGCTTTTCCAAACTAAAAAACACTTAAATAGTGATAAAGATGCAATGGGCTATCTGCTCGAATT
>JAEORY010000032.1 GCA_016840645.1 Candidatus Borrarchaeota archaeon
GTAGTATCTTACTGGAATTCGTCTATAGAGTGTTAAAATGATCTATAGTTTAATGCACGAACAGATTGTGGAGAAACCTACTAGAAAGATTTTATATAGTAATGTTTCGAATCTTAATCATAAGGTAATTATTTTATTAAATCTCAAGAAGTGAATTAAAGATGCTAAATGTTAAAGCATTTGATGAAATCCTTAGTAAGATTATAAAGAGCGAAAGTGGCATTAAGAAAGTCATTTTAGTAGACAGAACAGGTCTCACAATTGCACACGTAAGCAAATTTTCATATTATCCAGTTGATATCGACGGAATAGGGGCCATCGCCAGTGCAGTATTTTGTGCTAGTGAAGAACAAGGTAAAAACTTGGATATCGGCGAACTAAAGATTGTGACTTCTGAATTTGACGATGGAAAGATATTTGCAGCAAGCTGTGGCAAAGGCGTCTTATGCGTGATTACCGAAGCCGATGTCAACATTGGAATGGTAAGACTTGTCATCAAGAAAGGATCCGACAAACTGCAACAAATCTTAGATGAGTTCCTTGCCGAGAAACCAACAGCAGCACCTACGCCAACACCCGAAACAACGAAGGAACTTGCAGAAAAAGAAGAACTTGAGGCTGCTCTCAAAGAATTAGAGAAATTCTAAATCTTTTACCTTTTTATATTTGCTTTATTTCTAGTTCTCACTCTGTTTTTAACACTTAAGTCTGATTTAGTTTACTCAAGAGGCGGACAGAGGATTATCATGAAAAAGGATGCATCAGGGAGGATACATTTCAAGATTGTTTTCTATGGTGCATCACCTTCAGGAAAAACTACTGCTCTTAAATGGATATATCAAAACGCCGAAGGTTATAATAAAGGCAACTTTACCTCAGTGGACGATCCAAATGGCCTCACTCTATATTTCGACTATACAACATTAATGTCTGAATCCAATGTTATATTTGATGTATATACAGTTGCAGGCCAAAAACGTCATAAACATCAGCGAAATGTGGTTTTAAAAGGCACTGACGGAATTATTTTCGTAGTTGATAGTTCTCGAAAGATGATGTCTGATAATAAATTCAGCATTGAGGAATTACATGAATACATTGATACCAAACTTGATAGTAATCTTCCAATGGTAGTTATGCTAAATAAACGAGATGCTCCAGATTCTATAATTAAAAAGCTAATCTTAGCAGAGCTTGAATTAGTGAAATACCCAGTTTACGAAACTATTGCAACAAAAGGAATAGGAATTAAAAATGCGTTCACGTCCCTTGCACGTGAAATTTTATCGAAAAATCTTCAAGAAATTGAAGATAAAAAAAGAATGGCGTCCTAAAAAGAGTTCTCCACTTTTCAGTAAACTGTAAAGGTAGGATTCAGTGAAGAGTTCTTCTCTCCGATAAAGTTAAATGTGAAGATCTAGATTACCTCAATGTGGAGTATTTAACATGCATTTCATTTTATAAATAAACCTTGTTTCAGAAATCAAAATGGGTTTTTAAGGAAGTGACTTCATGGAGGAAAAAGAAGGAGCATTACTAAGAATTCTCAAGGAGCTTAGAACAACCGTTGCATCAATAGAAGCGGCAGCAATAGTTAGTGTGGAAGGATTACCTATAACTAGTGACCTTCCTGGCGACATTGACGAAACACGAATTGCTGCTATGACTGCTGCAATGCTTTCGCTAGGCGAAAGAGCAGCGATTGAGCTTGGTAAAGGTGAATTAGAAAGAATTTTTGTAGAAGGAAAAGATGGACATGTAATTGCGAGCGGTGCTGGAGAAAATGCGGTGTTAACTGTAAGCACAATACAAGGGGCGAAATTAGGGCTAATATTTTTAGAAATGAAACGTGCAGTAGAGAAAATATCTGAAATTCTGTAAGTTGTCCATAATATTACCCAAATGGAACTTTTTCTTTTTAAAACCTAAAAAAGGTTTAAATGAGAACGTGCTGTCAATAAAATGGTTTATAAATTATATAGCTAAATGAACATTTATTGTTTTCATATCAATATTCATAGAGCTCGTTTCTTGAAAAAGAGCGTGAGGTGTTAGAATTGAGCGAAAAATCTAGACTTGATGCAGTAATGGAAGTTTCTTTAAGAAGAGGACTTATTTTCCCTACAGCTGAAATCTATGGCGGCTTTGCGGGCGTTTATGATTTCGGTCCAACAGGAAGCTTCCTACGAGAAAACTTAATCAATTTTTGGTTACGATACTTTGTCAAAACAGAGATTAATCCTCCAGTTTACTTAGTGAGTGGAGGAACCGTTTTACCTTTTGAAGTTTTAAAGGCATCTGGCCATGTTGACCATTTTGTAGATCCAATAGTAGAGTGTCCTGAATGCAAAACAGAATTCCGTGCTGACCATGTTATCGAAGATGCTACAGGACAATTTGTTGAAGGACTGGATGAGCAGGAATTAACTCGAATTATACGTGAGAATAATATAAAATGCCCAAATTGCGATTCTGAATTAGCTGATGTGACGATTTTTAATCTAATGTTAGCCACAAAGGTTGGTGGAGGAAAAGGCAAAGTAGCGTATCTCCGCCCTGAAACAGCACAGATAATGTTCTTAGACTTCAAGAGAACGGCTACCAGTATGAGGGCAAAACTTCCATTTGGTATTGCCCAAGTTGGGAGTTCTTATAGAAATGAGATTTCGCCGAGAAAAGGTCTTATAAGGCTCAGAGAATTTGAACAAATGGAAATCGAAATGTTTGTAGACCCAGCAACTCTAAATGACCAACCTAATTTTGCCGAAATTCAAGACGTTAAGTTAAGACTTTTGACGAGAGAGGGTCAAGATAAGGAACCACAAGAAATCCTAGAAATAACTGCAGACGAAGCTATAAAGCAAAATATTTTGCCGAACCAGTATTTTGCATATTATCTGGCAAAAGAAACCGTTTTTTATACTCGTTGCGGAATTCCATGGGAGAAATTCAGATTTCGTCACATGAAACCTGAGGAGACGCCGCATTATTCTGGCGGGAACTGGGATTTAGAAATAGAGTTGCCAAGGGGCGAGAAGTCACAAATAGTTGAGATTGTTGGCAACGCGTATCGTCAGGCTTATGATCTTGGTAACCACGCAAAGCATAGTGGTGAAGATCTCAGTATCGATCAGGACGGCGAGAGACTAATTGCACATGTAGTCGAACCTTCATTCGGAGTTGATAGAAGTTTACACTGCATCTTAGAACATTGTTTTAGAGAAAAGGGCGTTGATAGAGACTGGATATGGTTTCAATTTTCTAACATGATAGCTCCAATTTCGGTTCAAGTCTATCCTTTAATGCGAAAAGATGGGATGCCTGAAAAGGCAAGGGAAATTTATATTCAATTGAAAAAAGATGCTGGATTTAATGCTATATATGATCAGGCTGGATCTATTGGACGGAGATATGCACGTGCTGACGAAATCGGATGTCCTTATTGTGTAACAATTGATTATACAACACTAGATGATGACACCGTTACAATACGTGACCGCGATTCGATGAAACAAATCCGAGTACCTGTAAGTAAACTTGTCGACATACTTAGACAATTGCTTGAGGAAAACATCAAATTTGAAGAGACAGGTCAGCCTGTCTAGTTTTTTAATTAACCTTATTCCACCTTTGTGGTGGTATTTATATTTTTTTGATAGTTCACTAGACTAGTGTACATGCCGATCGTTAACTCCCCGTTCTTCGATTAAAGGGCTTTTCAGCGATAAAATATTTAAGTATCGGAATGGATTAATTTAAGTATAGGATGTATGGATCGCCCCGCTCTAGGAAGCTCGCTCTATGGCAAAGAAAAAGAATAAAGAATCAAAAGCAAGCCAAGAACAAAAAATTAAGGCACTCCTTGATGAACTGATCGATGGTGAAGAGATCACGGATGGTGCCGTTGTCAGTACTGTTGGCTTACCTATAGTCAATAGCTTATCTGAAGATATGCCTGAAATTACTATAAGTGCTATGGCCTCCTCAGTGTTAGCAATAGCAACAGAGGGACATGGGACTCCTGATCTTGGCGAAATGAAGGCAGCAATTTTAGACTTCAATAATGGTAGTATCATCTTAAAAAAGATCTATGGACCTAATTATCTTGGTATTCTTATTCTCTATACAACTTTGCAGACGTCTACTCAAATTAGTTCTTTATTAGATAGAATTGAAATATCTGCTGCTAAATTAGCAACAATCATGTTAAATTCCAAATAACATACAATGAACGGTTTGCCATTAAACCAATACTAAAAACTAGATCAACTATTCTTCTTCTTTTTCAAAATATTTATTTTCATAATGAATGATGGAGCAATTAGCTGTTTTTTAACTTATGCGGCGGGAAGTCCCCTTCTGAAAGGTGGGGGATGAAAGCCGCTAGCTTTATATAGTTTTTTGGGGTAGAAGTACTGATACAAGAGTCTGCGTGAAGCCCATGAAACTGACACAGAAAATTAGGATCTTTCCGACGCTAGCACAGGAGGAGGTGCTCTGGAAACTCTCGGAGAAATGCAGACTCATCTATAACTTTGCCCTTGTCGAACGAAGGGACGCCTATAGACACGGCATTAAGGGTGTGAATTATCGCACACAGCAAAACGACCTGCCACTCATCAAAAAACACTACCCTGAATATAGATGGGTGTATTCGAAGGTCTTACAGTATGTGTTGAGGACGTTAGCCGCCAATTATGAGTCGTTTTTTGCCCTTCGAAAAAATGGACACGCCAACGCCCGCCCTCCACGATTCAAAGGCACGCAGTACTTCACCACCATGGTCTATAACCAGTCGGGGTTCAAACTAGAACACGGAAAAATCTCCTTTTCCCATAATTATAATGATATACCTCTGGAGTTTGCGCTGCCTGAAAGATTTTCTTTTGACGACATGCAGGTAAAACAGGTCGCCATCTCCACACAAAGAAAACGGTATTTTGTGACCATCACCTACGAGGTGGAAGAGCCCCCTATGTGGATAACGGGCGGTATCAGGCCATAGACTTGGGGGTTACCCACATCGTTACTGCAGTAAACTCCCAGGGAAAGTTCTTAATGGTGAACAACCAGCGACCAGACAAATACTGGAATCCCAAAATCGCCAGGATACAAGCACGGCGGGACAGGTGCAAGAAATACAGTGGACGGTGGAAACAATTCAACCGTATCAAACACAAGTACCAGCGGAAACGTGATGCTCAACTCAAGGATTTCCAGCACAAACTCAGCAGGAAGTTAGTGGAGAACACCAAGGCAAATACCCTTATTGTGGGCGAGCTTGAGGTCAAAGCGATGGCACAGTCAACGAAGGTGCCGAACTTTATGAAGTCGGGGTTAAACCGCGCCACACAGAACACGGGTACGCTGGGGCGGTTCGTCCAATTTCTAACCTACAAATCGAAACGAGTAGGTAAAAGATTAATAGAATTTGACGAGCGCAATACCTCCCGAGAGTGTTATGCGTGTGGTAAACTCCATTACATGCCGATATGGCAACGAGTTATGAATTGTGAGTGTGGTAACGTGATCGCCAGAGATAAAAATAGTTGTGTGGTGCTCATGAAACGTTACCTATCACAGAATGCCAAGTGGACGGGCTATCAAGTGTTTCTTGATAATCTGCGACACACAGCCAAAGGTAAAACGAAAGTACCCAGTCCCAGTTATGGATATGGTTCGGAGGACTCGCAGGAAGCCCCATCCGTCAGGGTGGGGTAGTTCACTGATTGTGATTTTTCCTGATAGTTATAATAAAGAGCCTACATATATCCTAAGCCTTTTAATCGTTCCATGATTTCTAATTCTTCCTCTTTAGTAAGTATTTCTCGTTCATCTTCTTCTATTTCTTCATTCTTTCTTGTTTCTTCTTCGATTTTTTCTAATCTGTTGTAAAGAACTGAATTAGTATCAAATATGTTTCTAAGAACGTTTCCATCCATCATTTGAGGAATTGGTATATCCAATATGTGCAAAATTGTTGGTGCGATATCCATAACATTTGCCTCTACTTGGACAGGGTGTATATCTTTTCCAAATGACATGAAAACTCCGTTAATATCATGTGCAGCCTTCCAAATATGTCCATTTGGTCCATTCGTTGATTTTTGCGCCAGATCTTTTTTATTGCTAAATATATCATTTCCGAAACCACCAAACATGGCAAATCCATCATTTAATTGAATTAATAGATCTGGTGCATCCTTTAAATATGGGCCAGCATAGATGTCTTCACGTTTGTAGATTTTTGATACTATTTTTCTGCCCGTTTCTGGTTCAGTGAGTTTAGAGAGTTTAAATGCAATCGAATCTCGCAAATCATTATATTCTTCTGGATTAACTATTCCATTCTGTTCTCTGCCCTTTAAATTAATTCTTAAACCTTGACCAGTAAAAGAGTAAGAAAAAGCTTTAGTTTTCTGCCAATCACAATATTTACGAATATTACTTAAATTTAGTGCAAAAAATGAAATGAGACGTTTTGGAATCACCTTATGAATTATCTTGTACCATTTCGAGTGAGCATGTCTCATTAGTACAGCATTACTACTTTCGGTAGTAAAACCATGCTTAATTAACCATGCTGAGAAGGAGCCTTGGCTTTTAAGATGAAGCAATCCTATGCTTTTTAGCCAGTTGTTAATATAGAAGTCTCGTTTTACTTGTTGAAACCCGTGATCCGATACAATAAAATTAATTGTGTTCTCATCAAGTTTTTGAAGAATTTCACTAATAATCGAATCTATCAACTCATAATATTTGAGAATGACATTATATCTTATTGCTCCTTTTGATGTGTTCATCTGAAGATGAGTGTCCCAAAGAAAGTGTTGTAGACGGTCTGAACCGACAAATATAACCATAAAAAAGTCCCAATCTTTTTCGTTCATTAAATATAAAACTGCGCGTTTTCTTGCTTCTGTTAGCTGGTAAATGTCATTTACAAAGACTGATTTATGATTTAAATAAAATTCTTCTACATCCACATCTATACGATAATCAGGCACGTTGTCAAGTAATTCCTGCTTTAAAGAATTTGGATAGGTAAAATTACTTTCCATTCCAGGTGATCCCAATCCTGAGATCATTAATCCATTAACCTTTTCAGGTGGATAGGTAAACGGAAAATTCACTATGACTGTCTTTTTACCATTTTCATTCAATATATGCCATATTGCTTTACTCTTCCGCTTTTTTAAGTAACTTAATTTGAGATCATAACCATCAGAAGTTTCTGCAAAGAAATCAAAAATCCCATGTCTTCCAGGATTCGTTCCTGTGACAATTGAGGTCCACGCCGCCGGACTAAGCGGTGGAATTGTGCTCTTAAGAAATCCGCTTGCGCCTTGTTTAACTAGTTTAGAAAAGGTAGGAAGCTTATGTAAATTAGGTTTAATTATTTCAAAAGTTCCACCATCAATTCCTATTACAAAAACCTTCTTTTCAGTCATATGTTTCACCGATTATCATCATCAGGGCAGGGACTGTCCATCGAGTCTGTTTGACATATCCCGCTGGGAATGGATGATTCAGGAAGCCCCCTACAAGTAGGGGTGGTAGTTCACGTTTCGAGTATTTTAGAGTTTCCTGAAGGCAGAATCCTTGTAATTTCATCCACCGACATTCTTTTAATCTTATTTTTGTCTTCATCCTTTGCATGTCTTAAAAGAATTTCCTTAATGTGTCGTGCCAATTTGCCGCTAGAAATCTCTCCTGGAACTACAGTGATATAGTTTTCCGTTTGATTTGATATTGCAGGAAGGGGGCCGCTAAGTGGTAGTGCAAAATCATTCTCTATTTTAACACCTATAGCTATTTTTAGTGGATTATTTTTTATAAATGTCCTCTCACCACGAACTATAACGCCTCCTTTTGGAATATATTCACCAGAAGGTGCGGTTTCCGAGACTTGAGTTGCTTTGACATAATAAACATCTCCTGCTCCTAATCCACTTTTCCATGCTCTTGAATATGAAACAGCAAATTGTGCAGCTTCTCGTAACGTAGTTTCTGGTACATCGTTTCCTTCAGTTTTTATTACTACATATGGAGCGCCTGCCATTTCAGCGTGCATAAAGAAATCCTCGGTATCCATATATCGTTTGAAGAGGCTCTTATTAGACGTTATATCACGCCCGCCTAGAACTAAGAAATCATCTGACGAAATAAAGAAACGAAGTTTTTCATACCATTTTCTTTTTCGTTTCTTTTTTAGAGAAACGTCTTCTTCGATCTTGTCATGTCCTTTTTCCTTTAATTTCTCGATTTTTTGTGACGTTTTTTTCAATGCTTTCTTCGCGCCTTCAATTTTTGATGCGGTCTTCTTGGCAGAGTCGTACCAGTTAGAGGCTACTTCTTCAATGGACTGATGAAGACGAAAAACTATTTCTTTTTCATTTAAAGCGATTATAATTGCTTTATTTGCAGTATCTATATTTTTAATCATTTCTGCTGATTTTATCCCCTTCGTTTTTCCTTCTTCTATCCTTTTTTGTATTTCATCCCATGTAACTCTCCTTTCATACGCAGAAGTGATTGTATGTAAGATTTCACGAAGATCAGCACTGTACAAATAGATTTCTTCAGCAATTTGTTTCATTTCGATTTCTGATTTTTGCAGTTCTTCAATTGTCTTTGCTTGTTGATCACGTATTCTTTCCAGTTTTGCTAGTTTGTCTTCAGCTGGGCTAGTAATTGCTTCCACTTTTTCTGATTTTTCAATCTCACCGAAGTAGAAATCCAGTCCTTCGTTGAAAGATGATATTTTTTTAGTTACAAAATTTGAATACGTCATTAAATGAATAGGTATGACATCAAAAGGAGTAGAGTTTTCGTAAATTATTTCAGGGCTAAGATGTCCTTCTTTTAAGGGTTGAAAGATTGACTTAATCGCTTCTATTATGGCAAGGACATCCTCATCATCGATGCTCGAAGATGGTGTAGTCTTTTCAATTTCTGCTCTGAGACAAATCTCTTCTGCAAAAATCTTCTTGATATTGAAAAAATGTGTTAGTGTACGAGCAATATTCCCTGTAGATGATTCTATAATTTCCTTCAACTCATTCTCAGTAATTTGGAATATGTCAATTCCTCGGCTTGGTGGGTATTGATAATTTCTTTTTGGGAGAACATCTCGGTCTTTCATTTTCCTATAATACCGAGCGATTAGAATTTGTTCATTAGGATCAAGAAGCAATATATTCCCATGACCAAAAAGTTCAAATACAACTTTATATTCATCCGTCAGTTGCCCTACTTCGAGTAGTATTATTCGATCTAAATTATATTGCCGAATGTCAATTACACGTTTATTCCTCAAATATTTCCGTAACGTGTGACAAAAATTAGGTGGTATCTTTGGTGGAGTTCTCACATATTCAGTGAGATGAAACCTTTGAAGGGGTGAAGTCTGAACTAGGACATTAAAACTGCCCTCATCGGTCTTTCGAAATTTCCAAATAAACATAGAATCAATTTGATAAATATTATCAATCCATGAATCTTTGATTCTATCTTTGCATTCCATCAAAACTGCAAGTAAATCAACATTCGACATGTCTTTCTTCATTATCTCTTACCTCAACTCAACTTGGAGGGATATTATGTGCTAGACGATATTTCAAGTAGAATTTATTGGATGAAGGTTCTCTTAGGTGTAGTAATAGGTCTTATAAACGGTTTAACCGGCGTGATCCACTGGCCAGGAGTTGTGATAGGTGTAGCCGCCCTTTTTGGCACATATCCACTTTCTCTATTATTGATACGTTACACTGGAAGTCAATCTCCTGAGGCAGCTCAGTTGACACCATTCAAAATCTTGACAAATGGCTTACCAGCATTTTTATTTGTATTCGTCGTTGTCTGGACTGTAGTTTTCAATTTATTAAATCCAGGTGCTTTTTTCTAAAAGAAGCACCCTTCAATTCAATCTATTAGATAATGTCAAATGCTTTACATCTTAAAAGATATTTGTCAAGTTAAACTTTTCAATTATCCTCTTTTATTTTCAATAAGTGAATAACAATGACGCGAAAACTCTTCCCAATCTCAAGAAGTTTTGAGATTTCGCAATGTAGTATTCCTAGAAAAATGCTTTATTGAAAGAAATGTCAAATTTCCATAGAATATTTTCTTCGTTATCTGTTAAATAAACGCATTAACTATAAATAAAGACTATAAAAACAAAGATAAGATTAATAGACCTATCTTACGTAAACTATGGCTTTGTTAGACTTGTTAAGACTCTTTTAATTCGTAAAAATTTTATCTCAAATTTTAGACAAAATTTGAGAATTTCGCAAAACGTTTAAATAGTGGAACGTCTCTATGTAAGAGAATGTGACCCATTCAAATAAGATTGAGAAATGTCAACTACCCCACCCTGAAGGGTAGGGGCTTGTTCACACAAGTCTCTTAGTTGATTAGAGGGCGTCTCATGTAGGTGAGATGCAGCAGTTGTTTAGGTCATGACACCCTGGGGTGTTCCACTAGCCCCCTGCTCTGTCGTCGGTGGTTAAAAGTTCTGAGGGGTAGGAACGGTGCTGCCGATGTAAAAAGCCTTTACAACAGTCTCGAAGTGGACCTACTCCCTTGGTGTTGGGAGCGACGGGACTTGCGAGTACCCGTCATTAAAACACCACCCGAATTGAGGTATTTCTACGAACAATCCAAATATAATTGAGTTGAGTGAGGGAAAGATTTGGAGAGTGATTGGGAACTCGATGATTTAGATAAACAAATTCTGTCAATATTGCAAGGTAATGCCCGCATTGCTTTTACTGATATTGCCAGACAACTAGATTCACCAGATACCACTATCCATTTCAGAGTTCGCCGAATGAAAGATAAGGGGATTATTAAGAACTTCACAGTCCTAATTTCTCCTGAAAGTCTAGGATTAAATCAATATGCATTTTTCCGCCTGAACGTTTCTGGGCACATACTTCCAGATATTTCTAAGGAACGTGCCCAACAAATTGCTGAGAAGCAGAAACAAAGACCAGAAATACGTTTTGTTGGCATTGAAGATGATGAAACTACTATCATTGGTCTGGCATTAGTCCATGATTTTAAAGAACTTGAAGAACTGCGCAACTTATTCGAAAAAAATACAGATATTACTGAGATTCAAATATGGCCTTTAACAAAAGTTCTAAAAGGCGAAGATTATACAGATCAACTTGTATAATGAGGGGACATAATGGCAACTACATCTAAATTAATTGAAAGGGTAAAAACAGGCATCCCTGGACTTGATGGAATCTTACACGGGGGTTTCATAAGAGGTACAAATATTGTTATTTCAGGGGGCGTTGGTACAGGAAAATCAATTTTTAGCATGCAGTTCCTTGTTGCAGGCGCAGAAAAATATAATGAATCTGGAGTCCTTGTAACTCTAGAAGAAAAACCCGCAGAACTTAGAAGAGAGGCTGCTCAGTTTGGATGGAATCTTGAACAACTAGAGAATGAAAAAAAACTCATTATTATTGATGCCGCTTCAAGTAAGGCAGGTCTCCCATCCAGTGAAGAATGGGCACTGCGAAGAGGCTTTGATTTAAATACGTTAGCACAAGAGATCTATAAAGCTACAAAAACTATTGCAGCTCAAAGAATAGCCGTCGATTCTCTTTCAGGACTTGGCCTTAGGATAGAATCGTCTGCCGAAGTGCGGGGGTCTATTTTTAAACTAAGTGCACTGCTACGGGAACTTGGAGTGACGAGTATAATGACCTCGGAGATACTAAGTAACAGCCCAGGACTAAGCCGCTATGGTGTTGAAGAATTTGTCGCACAAGGTCTCATTATCCTTTCCTTGGAAGAAGAACAAAGCGAATTGAGACGAAGTATGGTTATCAGAAAAATGCGTGCTACAGCACATAGCTTAAAACGTTTTCCGTTCGAAATCTCTACTAAAGGAATTGTTGTCATGCCAAGCGGAGAGATGTAGAACACCTTTTGTGTCAGTAAACATAATTCCTATTTCTTTATCTTTTTAAACCAAAGACCTATTTTTTAAATATTCTACAATACCTCCGTTATCTAAAATCTCAACTAAGAATTCTGGCAATGGTTCGATGTCTATTCTTTCTCCATTAGTAAGATTCTTTACCTCACCAGTTGAAGGGATAATAATCAATTCGTCAAGATTCTTTCCAAATTCTGATACGCTTGGTGCTATAAATACGGGGAGGCCAATATTAACTGCATTTCTAAAGAAAATCCGAGCAAAACTCTCCGCTAGTATCGCTTTTACACCCGAGTACTTTAATACATAAGGCGCCTGTTCTCTTGAACTACCTGATCCGAAATTACGACCTGCTACAATGATTGTCTGACCATTTTCGACTTTTTCCAAAAACTGTGGATCAAAATTTTCAAATGTATATTTTACTAACTTCTCATAGTCTGAACCTAAAGTAAGTCTATGAGCTGCTATTATCAAGTCTGTATCGATATTATCCCCAAATTTTATGATTTTTCCTCTAATTTCATTCATTTACATCCCTCGGATCAGTAATTTTACCTAGCAATGCAGAAGCGGCAACTGTGGCGCTAGATGCTAAGAAAACCTCACTTGTTCGGTCTCCCATCCTGCCAATGAAGTTGCGATTAGTTGTCGAAATGCACTTTTCTCCGGGACCCAGTACGCCCATATGTCCTCCTAGGCATGGTCCGCATGTTGGTGTAGAAACAACACCACCTGCTTCTGCAAAGATCTCTAGAAGTCCTTCTCTTAAAGCCTGTAACCAAATTTGCTGCGTACCAGGAATCACAATCAGCCTGATATTTGGTTTAACTTGGTTTCCTTTCAGTATTTTTGCCGCTACTCTCAAATCTGTAAGCCTTCCACCAGTACATGAACCAATAAATGCTTGATTAATTTCCTGTCCTTCTAATTCCCTAGCAGTAGCAATATTTGATGGTAAATGAGGTTTTGCGACCACAGGTTCAAGATTGTCTGCTTCTATTTCGATTTTTTCTAAGTATTCGGCATCTTTATCGCTAGTTAATAGCGTAAGTGCTTTCTTAGTTCTTTGCCCAATATATTCTGCTGTTTTTTCGTCTGGACAGATTATTCCTGTCTTAGCACCTGCTTCTATGCTCATGTTACAAATCGTAAAACGTTCATCAAATGGAAGTGCTCGTAATGCATCTCCATCAAATTCCATTGCTCTATAAGTAGCGCCATCTACACCAATATCTCCTATAATCGATAAAATAACATCTTTGCCCGATATATATCCATGTTCAGGCAAACTTCCTGAAATATTAAAATGCATAGTTTCAGGAACTCTAAACCATAATTCGCCTGTAGCAAACACTACTGCCATTTCTGTTGTACCAATTCCAACTGCAAAGGCTCCTACGGCTCCTGAGGTGCATGTATGTGAGTCGGTTCCGACAACTAGGTCCCCTGGAACTACATGCCCTTCTTGTGAGATCATAATATGACAAATCCCGTGGCGACCAATCGGGTAATAGTTTTCGATGTTTTGCTCCTTAACGAACTCTTCCATCGCCAAACATAGCTTCGCGGAAGCGACATCTTTGTTTGGTACAAAATGGTCTGGCGTGACAACTATCCGCGAGGGATCCCAGACTTTTCCACCCAATTGTTCCAAGATTTCAGCTGCAGGTCCACATAGAACGTCGTGGGTAAGCGCAAGATCTATTTTTGCAGTCACTATTTGACCGCTTGTCACATCTTTTTCTCCAGATACTCTCGCCAATATCTTTTCTGAAATAGTATAGCCCATTTTCATCACTATTAAAATTGCGTTTTTCCTCAAAATCTCACAGATTTATTTAATCTTTCTGGAGAAAAAAAGTTGCCCATCTTTAATTGGATATAATTGCATACCGACAAGATCGTTCACAAAAAGCTTTTATTAAAGAGGTTTAGAACTGAAAAATGTAGAACAATGCGATATTTAACAAAACTCTGGCATATTTGGAATTATGGTTTTTTTCGCGTCATAGTTCTAGGGAACGGAATTGCATCTTTAATATTATCTAATCCACATATCCAAGAAACTACTCTTTCTACACCTAACCCGTAGCCTGAGTGTTCAACACTGCCAAATCGTCTTAAATCAAAATACCATTCATATTTCTTGGGATTTTCACCTTCTGCTTCTAATCTTTCTATCATGTCCTCAACTAACAAACTTCTTTCTGACCCGCCAATGATTTCACAATATCCCTCTGGTGCTAACATGTCAAAACATAGCGCTTCCTCAGGAGTATCTTCACTCGGAGGTTTGTAAAACCCCATGATTTTAGTGGGATAATGTGTAACAACTACAGGTACGTTAAAGTATTCGCCAATCTTTTCTTCTTCGATGGTTCTTAAATCCTTACCCCAGGGGATATCCATCTTGTATTCATTTCTTAGGATATCTAAAGCTTCTGCGTATTTAATTATAGGATAGTCTTCTTTTGCATAATGTTCTAACAAGTTAATGTCTCTCTTTAAAATTTCAAGTTCTTTCCTATTATGCTTTAAAACTTCTTGTATGATGAATCGGACTTCATCTTTTGCAACTTCTGTGACCTCATCAAGTTTCATCCATGCTGCTTCCATTTCTGCCATCCAAAATTCTGCCAAATGTCTTGAAGATTTTGATTTTTCTGCTCTAAATGTTGGTCCCATGTTGTAGATTTTGCCTAATGAAAAAATCGCCGCTTCAGCATACAATTGCCATGTTTGGCTTAAATAAGTAGTATCTCCAAAATATTTCACTTCAAATAATGTGGAACCTCCTTCAGATTGGATAGGTTGGAAAATCGGCGCGTCAAATTCATAATAGCCACGGATTCTAAAAAATTCATGGATAGCTCCAACAATTGTGTGTCGAACCTTTAAAACTGCGGTTAATTTTCTTGATCTTAACCATAAATGTCTATTGTCATATAAAAGTTCAGGGGACTGTTCAGCAGTAATTGGAAACGGTTCGGCAATTTGTATAATCTCCAAATCAGATACGGAAATCTCATAGCCAGTGGGTGCCCTATCATCCTTCTTTAAGGTACCCGACACTTTGATAGAAGACTCGATTGTTAATTTTTTGGCCTCTTCAAAAATTTCTGGATTTTTTTCCTTTGATATAACACATTGTATTACATTAGATTCATCTCTCAGGACAATGAATATCACTTTTTTCGATTTTCTTTCTCTATAAACCCATCCTCTCAAATGTACTGTTCCAGAATCCCTATTCAACGCCTCATCAATGGTTAAATATTCAGATTCCTTCATAATAAAAACACCTCAAAAAAACTTACTCTTTTAAGGAGGCTTGTAATCAACCTTCATTTCTAATAGTGAACTACCTCACGCTAAAGCTGTGAGGCTTCCTGTTTCATAGACCGAACTTGCTTTAACATAAGGAATAGTGTTTAAGTATTCCAAAGATGTGAAAGTAGAGGATTCAATCTCCGCAGGCTTAACATCGGTACGTACCATACCTACTTGTTTTACACCTTCAATCTCTAGATTAACACTTGCATTAAAGTCTCTATCCATTACATTTCCACACACAGCACACACATATATTCGTTCATCGAGTCCTATTTCTCGGATATGACCGCATTGTGAACAGGTCTTAGTGGAAGGAAACCACCTATCGACTGCAATCGGAGTCTGCACCTTGTCTTCAAGTGTGCTAATTATCCCTCCAATCGCAGTTGATAAGATCTTACGTCCCCACAATCGTTGCCATCCTTTTATATTATCATCCTGATAACACACTACCCCATAATTAGCTTGTAGATAATGCACTATCTTGTTCTTAATGTCCTTCTTGACATTGTTAACCTTGGTATAAGCCTTATCCAGTTTGAGTTTGGTTTTATACCAATTCTGGCTGCGATATTGACACTTGCTTAATTTCTGATGGCTTTTTCTGAGTTTCTTACTAAATGGTATTGAATACTGAATACTGATACCATCCGAAAGCGTCACTTGTGTTTTAATTCCAACATCAATTCCTACTGTTTTTACGGCTGGAACTACTGGTGTTGTCTGCGCTTGATAGGTAGTAATTGTTAAATAGTAGTCTCCATGTCTCTGAATTAAGGTAGCACTTGCTATCTCACTCCCTATAGGAATTTGAGATAAACCATTAACTCGTAGTTGTTGTTTAACTCTTTGGATGCGGATATAGTTCTCATTCAGAATCTTGTAAGTATTGTCGTATTGTTTCAAGGGGATGGCATTGACATAACTCTTAAATTTAAGTGCCCCTATTTTTCG